>DNFX01000139.1 GCA_003486795.1 Actinomycetota bacterium | reverse complement strand
TTAAAGTTCTTCCTTCTCTTCTTCAACAATCGATTCTAAAGTCAGAGTTTCTATTTCAGGCAAGGCTTTCTGATTTCCGACAATCCCTTCTATCGAACCATACATGCCTGTAACATTTTCAAGGATTGTTGAAATCTGTTTTTCTCTTTTACTCCATATTCTGGTCATAGATCTTTTTTCAGCTTCCAAATCTTTCTGCATCTGCTGATAGGAATTTACAATCGCTCTTATATATAAAGCAAATTCCTTACTTGTAACATAATTATAAATAACATCTTTTATGCTATCCCTGCCAACAGTGATGGCCTTTTGTCTTGTGGCCTCTATTAGGCCCTGTCTTAAAGCCATAGCAAGGCCTATTAAAGATTTATAATCAGTAATCCACGCGCCTTCATACATACCAAAACTTGATATTTCTTCGGGTAGCGCAATAGTCAATATAACCGCAATATCAGCCTTAGCATACTGCTGATCACTTTTTAATTTATCTATCCACAACTTTTGAAAATCTTTTGTATTTTTTGATTCCCAAAGTATCTTGCCACATTCCTTACCGCTTGCGTTATGTATTATGTGTAAAATGTCTGCGCCCCTAGCACCTTTTTTAACTTCTTCAAATTTATCATAAGGAAAAGTACTTTCTAAATATTCTTTCAATTCTTCTTCTAGAGCTTCACCCTGCGCTTCCTGTGAACCTGTTGCTGCTTTTCTCTTTAGGTTTTCAATTTGTTTCTGCATTGCCTTAATCAGGTCTTCCTTTTCCCTCATTTTAAGCATTTGCTCTTCGGCAGCCTTTTTACCCGCTTCTTCAGATATCTTCTTTCTTTCCTGATCGAGTGTCCGCTGATTTTCAAGCTCAAGCTCCTGCTGCTTTTGCTCCAACTCTCTTTGCTTTTTTCGCAAGTCAAGTTCTTGCTTCTGCATATCAGTAAGTTTTTTATTTTTTTCTTCCAACTCTTCTTCCATTGCCTTTGTCTGTTCAGCCTGCGCCGCAAGTATTTTTTTGCGTTCGATCTCGACTATTTCCTTGCGTTTTGCATTTACTTGTTCAGCTACCTGCTGTTCGATAGATTGCTTTTGCGCTTCTATCTCTTTAAGTTTTTTTTGATAGTCTTTTTCCTTGGCGACAGCTGCGGCTTCGTACTTTAAAGTGATGCTCCGTTCAATCTGGGCAGTTAGCGCTTCGTTTAAGGGAATCTCAGCACCGCATTGTGGACATCTAATTATTTGGTCTGTCATGAGTTAACCTTTAAATAATTTTTCCATCTTGTCTTTTAGTACCATTGTGGCTTTGCAGTCATCTTCATTATACTCTTAAATTCTATTTAAGATTGAGTCATCTTTCGTTTCCAGATATTTATTGAACCATTGAATTGATAAAGCTCCTGAAGGAGTTTCATCTCTCCATTTAAAACCAAGATAAGTCGCCAGTGTTTTTAGCCAATAGCTACTGACAGGCCAATCAGTTTGTTTTTGAACAATATTATACAGATCAATAACATTTGGATTTTCGAAAAACTTCTCAAGCTTTTCCATAGAAATCACTTCGGGATAACGTTTATGCAATCTTTTGTAGGTAGTCTTTTCGTGGTGTGAATAATAATAAACTGCGTAATCACCTGGAGGCAATGATTCAATATATTCCCAAAACATTTGCCATATTCCTTTTTCTGCTTCTCCTGTAATTTCAGTTGCAATAAAATTAATATACCTGCACGTTTCGCCCTTCCGCTCATAGACACCATGTAAATAAACATAATCTTGAGTAGGATCATCTTCAATATCGAAATATAACTCATAATTCACTTGTGGAAAAGTAATCGTCCCATAAGAAACAGGTTTTTTAGTATGGTAAAGAATCTCGGCGCGTTTTAAAGATTTCTGCAAACTATCAGCACCTATACGATACAAATATTCTTTATTTCCTACTTTCTTTTCTTTCTCCTTCTGTTTCATTACATCAGCAACATTTATACACAGAAAAGAGTCTATGTCTTCAACGAAAAGGTCTTTATTAATCCTGTCCCGGACATTTCTACCAAGATAAAATACGTTGGTTAAATCTTTTGTTTCTTCACACCACTTCTCGCAAGAATTACACCAAGGGCAAAGCTTACAAATCCCTCCCTTAGCCGGTTTGTTTTTGTTTTGATTCATCATCAATGCATCAACATGCTGCTTAATTTGTTCGTAATATTCCCACCATGTCTCTTGTTTTCTTGCACCTTGCGGAGCAATTAAATCATATTCGACTTCGTCTCCGTTTATATCAATTATCTTCCCTTTATTATGAGTGGCAAATCCGAGTTTCTTTAAAAGGTCATTGTACAAGCAAAGTTGAACTGCATAATGCTTCTTTGGTTTACCTTCTTCTCCCTCATCTTCGTCTGCTCCTTCAAGACCCATTCCCGATTTAATGTCAATTGGCATATAAGCATCGCCTGGAATTTTTTTTAGAAGATCGGGTATCCCTAAAATATTTTCATGCTTTAAGACCCCTTGATAAATCAAAGGAATTTTTTTCTTCATCGCCTCTATAGTCTTTTGAAAACGCTCGTCAATCGAACCTTCTTTCAAATTTAAAAAATCTCCGATTTTGGCAATAATTTTTTCTTCATGTTTCACACCTTTTTCCCATAACAACTCTACGAAGGGATTTATTTCTTGGATTTTTTCATCCTGCGGCCCGTAAATATCACGCCATACTTTGTGGGGGCATTGAATATAATCATATAGTTTTGAAGCAGTTATGTATTTCATATGACTATGATGACCTTTCTCGCAAAAATGTGTGCAGTTTAATTATCAGCGACAACCGACTATCAAATGATAAGATTAAGATGCGTTCCATTTCACCACTACGTATTATCAACCGTACTAAACATCACCAATATCATTTTTATTTTCTACACGCTAATATCAGAAGTTTTCCAAGCTTGGTTAGTTGATAAATAGGCCCAAATAGCCCAATCAAAGCTGTTCCTGTTTATTCCTAAGTGGTCGGCAGCAAGACTGACGACCTTATTTACGTCTTCATATCGTTTGCATTCAAGCCCGATGGCATTTACTAGGTTTTTTATATGCCTATCCACAGCTATTGCAGGAATTCCTACTAACATCTTGAGATAATCTAATGTCTTGGGACCTATTCCCCTTAATTTCAAAAGTAGATTTGCATTCCCCGGCTTTTGAAGCCATTGGCATATCATGTTTTCAGTCTGTAACCCTTCACTTGATAGGAACCACGTCATTTCCATAATTCGTCGTGGCTTTTCAGGATCATTCCAGTGAAGCAGTGTTTTTATGCCATGGAAAGCGATCAGTTCTTGAAAGTCTGATGTTGTTCGTGCTTCTG
>DNFX01000091.1 GCA_003486795.1 Actinomycetota bacterium | reverse complement strand
TCACCGGAGGGGAATAGATATTTCAGGGCAATGGGATGTGCTGTTAATTTTGCCATGGCCAACAGGGAATGTCTGTCTTACTGGATAATTCAGGAATTCGAAAAATTGTTCTCCAAATCATATAAAAAAATGGGTATGGAACTTATATATGATATTTCTCATAATGTGGCAAAACTGGAAAATCACATTATTGATAATAAAAGAAAAACTCTTTGCGTGCATCGCAAAGGAGCAACAAGATCATTTGGGCCAGGGCATGAATCCCTGCCATTTGACTATCGTACAATCGGCCAGCCTGTTATAATTCCCGGTGATATGGGAAGATACTCATATATAATGACTGGTACGGAAAAAGCAATGACAGAGAGTATGGGCTCATCCTGTCACGGAGCAGGAAGACTGCTTTCAAGATCAAGTGCAAAAAGAAAAATAAACGGAAGCGAACTAAAAAAAGAACTTTTCAATGGAAAGGGAATTATTGTTCTTGCAAACAGCATATCAGGTCTTGCCGAAGAAGCTCCTCAGGCATACAAGGATGTTGCCGAAATTGTTGATATCGCAGAAAATGCTGGATTATCGAAAAAAGTTGCCAGACTCATACCTATGGGCGTAATCAAAGGATAATTATTAAAAATATATTAACAACCTCTTCTGAAGAGCAGGAATTTAAAAATCTTTAAATATTCCAGCAATAAATCAGATTTTTAAAATATATATGTCTATTTTCACTATTTTTCTTTAAAATACTGCCAATTTCTTTAAAATACTAAAGTTTTTTCTTATTTTTTAATTTTTTATAAAAAAATAAGTTATTTTCTAATTTTTGTGCTATAATTCAGGCAATTTATAAATATTTTAGTTTTAATATCAAGAAATAATCCAGAGGTAAATATGAGAGGAATAAACATACTAACCGAATTTTCACAAAAAGCCAGTGAAAAGATAGATGCAAAAGCCATCAAAATAGATGATACTACGCTCAGAGATGGCGAACAGACTGCGGGAGTGGTTTTTGCCAATGAGGAGAAAATACATATCGCAAAAATGCTTGATGATATCGGCGTTCATCAGATAGAAGTGGGAATACCGGCAATGGGGGGAGATGAAAAGGAGTCAATTAAAAAAATTGCTTCGATGGGACTAAACTGCAGCCTTCTTGCCTGGAACAGGGCAGTGATTTCCGATCTTCAGGCAAGTTATGAATGTGGCGTGGATTCAGTAGCAATATCTATTTCCTCATCCGATATCCATATTGAACAGAAATTAAGAAAAACAAGAGAATGGGTACTTGAAAGTGTAAAAACAGCTGTTGATTTTGCAAAAAAATACAATCTATATGTATCTGTCAATGCTGAAGATGCATCAAGAACAGATATGGAATTTCTTCTTCAGTTTGCAAGAAATGCAAGAGATGCAGGGGCAGATAGAATAAGATACTGTGATACTCTGGGAATAATGGATCCTTTTGAAACATTCCTGCGTATCAAAACAATAAAAGATATTGTAGGGATAGATATAGAAATGCATATGCATAATGATTTCGGTATGGCAATAGCAAACTCGATCGCCGGAATAAAAGCAGGTGCTAAATATGTCAATACAACAATTAACGGACTTGGCGAAAGAGCAGGTAATGCTGCTTTTGAAGAACTTGTAATGGCCCTGAAATTTCTTGAGGGAATCGATCTCGGATTTAATACCAGAAAATTCCGGGAAATATCAGATTATGTTGCAAATGCTTCTGACAGGGTAATTCCTGCATGGAAGCCTGTTGTAGGGTCAAATATATTTGTTTTTGAATCAGAAAACAGAGTAAAACTTTTTTCATCAGATCACAGGAATTATGAGCTTTTCGACCCTGAAGATGTAGGTCTTGAAAATAAAATCATTATCGGTAAATATTCAGGACTTTTTTCACTTAATGCAAAATTAAGCTTAATGGGCTACAAGTTTAAAGAAAAGGAACTTGCTGAACTGCTTGATATATTTGTGAGCAAAGCGATTTCTTTAAAAAGGTCTCTTTTTGATAATGAGATTATTGAAACCTGTGAATCCTATAAAAAAAGCAGGTAGTTTTAAAATTTAATCCAGAAGGAGTTTAAATGGCAGCGGAAATAAATAACAAAAAAATAAATATAATAGATTCAACTTTAAGAAGCGGCGAGCAGACTGCAGGTGTAGTCTTTTCGAAAAATGAGAAGATAAGAATCGCAAAGATGCTTGACGAGATAGGCATACCTGAGCTTGAAGTAGGGGTTCCGAATATTTCTTCCTCTGAAAGGGAAACCATCAGGGAAATTCTGAACCTGAATCTGAGCAGCAGGATTTTCGGCTATCTTGAGGCTATTCCGGCAAATATAAGTTATGCCAGAGAATGCGGACTGAAAAATATCGTAGTTACGGTATTTACATCAGATGGTCATATAAAGGAAAAATATAAAAAGAGCAAGAATGTTCTTATAGCAAGTCTTAAAGAAACAATAAAAGAAATAAAAAAGAATGATCTCGATTTTATAATCAGTGCAGAAGACGGTACAAGGGCTGACCTTGAGTTACTTCTTCAGATCATAAATATTGCGAAATCCAAGGGTGCGTTAAGGGTAAGAATCTGTGACAGCGTCGGAGCTTTTGATCCTTTTAAAACCTTTCTGAGAATAAATACTATTCTAAGTGCAATTGATTTCCCTATAGAGGTACATACAAAGAACAATTTCGGAATGGCTACTGCAAACGGTCTTGCAGCGATAAGAGCCGGTGCTTCCAGTATAATGACATCAGTAAACGGCCTTGCAGAGGGTACAAGCAATGCCGCACTTGAAGAAATCGTAATGGCTTTGAAATATCTTGAAAACATAGATCTTGGTATCAATACATCAAGATTCAGAGAAATTTCTGAATATGTGGCAAAATCATCTTCCAGAGCCATACCTGTATGGAAAGCAATTGTAGGCACCAATGTTTTTGCACATGAATCAGGCATACATGCAGACGGAGTTCTTAAAAATCCCAGAAATTACGAAGTATTTGAACCTGCAGAAGTCGGACTTACCCGTCAGCTTGTTGTAGGAAAACATTCCGGCTCCCATACAATACTTCATAAATTCAAGGAATTCGGTATCGACCTTACGGATACTGAAGCTAACGAAATACTTGCGCTTACACGTGCAATGTCGGTTGATTTAAAAAGGACACTTTTTGACAAAGAGCTGATGTATATTTACAGAGATTATAAGGAAAGCAAAAAAAAGCAGTTTCAGGCTGAAGATGATTCTGACGGTATTGATTAATTATTTTTGCTGATACATAATTACTTTTTTTGTTTGAAAAAATTATCAGCTTTTAATATTTTGTGTTTTAGGAGGCTTCTTGGGAAAAACAATTGCAGAAAAAATAATAAGTGAACATGCCGGCAGGGATGTAAAACCAAATGACATAACAGTAGTCAGCGTCGATGTTGTCATGGCACAGGACGGAACGGGCCCTCTTACTGTCAGCCAGCTTAAAAAGATGGGTTTTGAAAAAGTAAAAAACCCCCGGAAATCAATATTTTTTATTGATCATGCTTCTCCCAGCCCCAGAAAGGAATTGTCAAATTCTCATACAGTTCTAAGAGAATATGCTGCTAATGCAGAAATGGTATTAAGCGAAGTCGGTGAAGGTGTCTGCCATCAGATACTGGTCGAATCATTTGTATCACCCGGAGATATCGTGATAGGCGCTGACTCTCATACATGTACTTCGGGAGCGCTTGGGGCTTTTGCAACCGGTATGGGCTCAACGGATATAGCTGTCGGATTTGCACTTGCAAAAACATGGCTTATGGTACCTCCCACCATAAAAGTAAATTTCAATAATAATATGGCAAAAGGAGTCTATGCCAAAGACCTCATAATTTATCTTATCGGTAAAATTACGGCAGAAGGAGCAACTTACAAAGCTCTGGAATTTTCCGGAAGCCTGAGTAAAAAAATGAGTATTGAAGACAGGTTCACGATTTCCAATATGGCAGTGGAAGCTGGAGCAAA
>DNFX01000289.1 GCA_003486795.1 Actinomycetota bacterium | reverse complement strand
CTGTGGGCAAAAAGTGAACCCGGTAAAGGGGCTACATTTTATTTTACTCTTTCTGAAAACGAAGGACTTAATAACTGAGACAAAAATTTAAAAGTCATAATTTTAAATAATCTTCCATCAGTAATAATTTTTCAAAACCATTATTTTTTAATCTGTCTCTTTCTTTAAAAATACCATTATACTTTTTCCCTTCTTTATTGTCAGGTTCCAGAAAAAGATCGATTACTTTCAATATCTGCACATTTGAATACTTATCGATTTTTGAACAATATTCTATATCAATATCCTGTCCGATGTCCCTGACAGCCTGGCCGCTGCATGAGTTTTCAAGTGCTTTTACAATGTCAGTATTATTTCGGACAATTTCAAGAACTATCTGCGCAGAGTCAGAAATAATGTAATCATCTTTATTAAAATCGATGAGATTCTTTACAGCCATCCCTGCATTATAGACATCGTCATATGTGATGTGTCCTTTTTTACCGGAACATAAAATGAAAATATCCTTGTTTTCTTTTTTTGCAATTAAAGACATATGCTTTAGTACTGTACTCAGGTTAAGAAGAGAAAGTGCAAAAATACTGCTGGATTTCAGCAGTCTGAAAAATGAGACTGTACCATTTGTAGTCATCATTATTATCTTTTTCCCATAAAGACTCAGTTTTGAAAACTCATATGGCGAATTCCCATAATCAAATCCTTCAGGAGGAAGACCGTTCTCTTCCCCGCATAAAAGATAATCAGTAAAAATTTCTTTCAAGGCATAGGCTTCCTTTTTATTTTTTGAGAGTATTATCCGTTCACATCCTGAACCGAAAACAGCAGACATGGTAGATGTTGCCCTTAGTGTATCAATAACTGCACAAACTGAGCCGGCAATTATCGGTTCATGCAACTTCTTGTCAAAACTATTTGTCAGTGCAACATTTATTGTTGTTTTTTTAATTTTACTTATCATCGACTCCTTTTATTCTTTATCTGTCTTAATAGCACTTCCGCATTTTTATACATTATTTTTTCCATATCATCATCAGTAATAAAATTACTATACCTGTCATTAAGGAGTCTGACAGCCTTTTTAAGACATTCTATCGTTTCACTTTGCATATATAAAGGATAATCACTACCGAAAATCAGTCTGTCCATGCGTCCCGCATAAGATTTAATCTTATAAAGCAGCCATGACATGGGATGCTCAGAAAAGGAACTGCTTCTCCCTATATTTGTACTGATATCTGCATAAACATTTTTATGTTTCCTTAACAGCATTGCAGTCTCTTCATACCAGATCTTTCCTGCATGTCCGATTATTATTGTGAGATCCGGAAAATCACAAGCAACTTCATCTATAAAGGATGGATTAGAGTAAAAATCTTTATAGGGTTTTATTCCTATTGAGCCGGAATGAAACAAAACTGGAAGACCGTATTCCTCCATTTTCTTGTAGAAAGTATATAATTTCCTGTCATTAGGTAAAATCTCCTGAAAAGAGGGGTGCATCTTCAAACCACGCAAACCAAGTTCATTTATACTTCTTTCCATTATTTTTAATGCTTCTTTTTTGAAAAAAGGATTTATGGTGAAAAACCCAAGTAATCTTTCCCTGTCTGCAGATATCTGTCTGCTGACATACTGATTCATTCTGAATATTTCTGAATTATCTGTTTCAGGTGAAAGAACTGCACTCAGAACAACACTTGATTTAATATTATTGCTATCCATTATTTTCAATAATCTTTCAGCTGTTAGTATGCTGTACTGTTCATCCCAGATATCCCTGGATTTGAAATAATTAATCAGATCAGCTGTAAGGCTCTCATGGGGCCATAAATGTGTATGAAAATCTATAAGCATTTATTTTTCAAAAATAAAAAATTATAATAAATATTTATTTTATAATAATAATCGATAAAATCAGACCTTGACAATTTCTAGATTAATATTGGTTTTTTTAATAAGATTCAGAAATTCATGCTGCCTATTAATTCCTGAATCAGTAATTATTATATCAAAATCAGAAATATTTGATACCTGATATATGCCAACCTTTCCGAATTTCTGGCTCTGGGTAAGAAGAATCTTCGTTTTTGATTTTTCCAGAAATCTTTTTTTCATTACACATTCACCGTAATCATATTCTGTAAGGTTTCCGCTCAGGTCAATACCTTTGGTAGTAAGAAAAACTTTGTCAGCAATAAGGTCGTTTAATAAATTTTCCGAAAAATCTCCTCCCGTGCTTGCACATCCATCTTTTATAAGTCCGCCTGTTGCAAAAACCCGCACATATTTATCTTTATGCTGGACTAGTGCAAGCTGGGTAATAACATTACTTGTTATTATATTTATATTGGTAAGGCTGGATTTGTTTATCTCTCTGGCTGCCAGATAATTGATGCTGCCCGCATCGATTATTATGGTGTCACCACTTTTTATAAATTCCAGAGCTTTTTTTGCAACTGCTTTTTTTTCATTTAAATCTACCTTTAATCCGACAGAAAAGTAACCATTTTTTTCTATTAAAAAATCATTTATTTTTATTGCTCCATTTGTAGTTTTCTTGAGATAACCCTCACCTTCCAGAATAATAAGATCCCTGTAAATGGTAGGTTTCGATACTTTCAGTTTTTTTGCCAGAAAATCAGTGCTGACTTCCTCTTTTTCATCAAGAAAATCCAAAATAGCTTGTCTTCTGATTGAACCACTCATTTTTTAATCCCGAAAATATAAAATGATTTAATAATTCTAATAAATTAAAAAGAATAATTCTATAAATAATAATTTAACTAAAATAGTCTTTCTGCTAATGAAAGAGAATGAAATTCTATAAAAAATATAGCATTATTTATTATTCTTATCAATAAAATGAATTAATAATGAAAATTATTATTAAAATATTTAGAATATTTATCATTTTGTTTGATAAAAAATATTAATAGTAATATACTTTTTTTAAAATCAATTTTCATTTTTACAGTATTATGAATCAATATCAGATTTTTTATTTTATCTGACAAAAGAAATAATAATAATTATCAAACTTTAAAATAATAAGAAAGGGGAAAATATGGCTAAAAGATATACTTCAGAGGAAATAGTTGAAAGACTTCAGACAGAAATATCCAGGAAAAAACCGTTATTCATGCCGAACTGTGGAATGGGAATTTCTGCAAAACTTCAGGAAAAAGGAGGTTCTGATTTAATCTGTATTTCTCCCACCAGTTATTGCAGATTAAAAGGTCTTGGTTCTGTTGCTGCTTTTCTGCCATTCTGGGATGTAAATCAGATTGTTTTTGACCTATCCGTAGAAATACTGCCGATGGTTAAAGAAGCACCGGTAATATCTCTTTCGTCACCACACAATCCCCTGTTGCCTCACAGGGAACATCTTCAGAAATTATGGGATATGGGAATATCAGGCGTCAATCCGTTTATAAGCAAACTCTATGGAGAAACATTCAGTGTTCAGATTGAGCAGATAGGAATGGGCTGGAGCAATGAAGTTGAATTCGTAAAAGTTGCAAAAGAAATGAAAATGTTTACATTCTGCTATGCTTTTTCACCTGAAGAAGCCGAAATCCTTGCAGATGCAGGTGCAGATATTATTTCATCACATGTTGGTTCAACAAAGGGCGGGACTATCGGTGCAAAAGCAACAATGTCACTTGATGAAGCTGCTCAGCTAAGCCAGAAAATATTTGATGCTGCCAGGAAAGTAAATAAAAATGTTATTCTTTTTGCACATGGTGGTCCTATAGAAGGCCCGAAAGAAGTAGAATATATATTTAAGAATACCAATGCACAGGGATTTACAGGCGGATCTGCGGCAGAAAGAATGCCTATCGAAAAGGCTATTCTTGAAGTTACAGAAGAATATAAAAACATTCCTATAGCCAGATAAGTAAATAATTAATTCTAATCAAATCAGCTAAATAAAAAGGAAGTTCTATGAACAACAAAAAACCAAATATACTTTGCATGGGAATCCTGGATATCAAAGGAGATGAAATAAAATTTCTTGCACAGGAAGTAAAAAAAGCAGGTGGCAATCCGATAATAATGGAAATAAGCCTAGGTCATGAAGTCGGATGGGCCGATATTTCTCTTTCAGAAGTTCTTGCTGAAAGCGGGCTTGAGAAGGAGGAAGTATTTAAAGCTTCCAGATCAGACGCAATATCTCTTGTAGGAAAGGCAGGAGCAGCCAAAATCACCAAACTTTATGAAAACAATCAGATTGACGGCGTAATATCATGGGCAGGTTCGGTCGGGACATCCACTGCTACCATGGTAATGAGAGCTCTTCCTATTGGCTTTCCAAAAATTATGCTGTCAACTCTTGCTTCAGGAGATGTAAGCAGCTGGCTGGGAAATAAGGATATTTACATTGTAAACCCTGTTTCTGAAAAAGGAATAAACAGAGTTACAAGAAAAATAATAGGCAATGCTTCCTCAGCAATAGTCGGAATGGCAAAATACAAGGATGTACCTCTGACTGATGCAAAACCACTTGTAGCACTTACAGCTTACGGAACTACTACACCTACCGTTATAAGATGTGAGAAATTTATGAATGACAGAGGATGGGATTCCATCATCATTCACCAGGTGGGAACGGGTGCCACTATGGAAGACCTGATAGATTCGGGAGAAATTACAGCTGTTTTTGATATCACAATAGGTGAGCTTAGCAATACAAAATATGGAAGTATCTACGGCATAAGCAGTGAATGGGAAGGAGAAAGACTTACAGCAGCAAGCAGAATGGGTATACCCCAGATAGTCTGTCCGGGCGGTCTTGATCAGTCAGCTTATGGACCCATAAATACAGTTCCTGAAAAATACCTTGAAGGTTTCAGGGATGGAAGCAGGGTATCATATAAAAATTCTGGCAAACCATACATCCATAACTCAGCTGTTACAATTATGGTACCCAACAAAGAAGAAACTGAGGAACTGGCACTTGAAATAATCACAAAATTAAACAAAACAAACGGTCCGACAGCACTAATTGTTCCTATGAAAGGCTGGAGTGCTTATGATCAGTCTGCTGAAGATGCTTGCGTTGATAAGGGATGGGCAAAAGAAAACGGAGACGGACCTGTCTGGTGGCCTGATCCTGATAATCCCAAATGGTCAAGAAGAGCTACATTAATGTGGGACGTATTTATGAAAAACTGGGACAGGAACAATGATAATCTTGACATTATAAAATGTGATAATCATATTCTTGATGTTGAATTTGCAGAATTCTTAAACAGATGTATGGGAGACATGCTGGATAAAAAATGGAAAAAAGGGATGTACAGGGATTTAAAGAATGTAGTTGAGTAGTATTTAAATTATTTAATATGATTGAATAAAAATCAGCCTGAACAAAAAATCAGGCTGATTTTTTATAAACAACAGAATAGAAAAAAGATTTTTTTACTTCCATTTTTCAATAGAAACCTTTAGAGGTTCATAACCCTTTAGTAAAGCAGCCTGCTGCAGAGTCATACCTCTGCCAAGAGCATCTGCTGCCTGCATCATGGATCTGGCCCCCTCTGTAGGTCCCATAGGATGTCCGAGTATTGCACCTCCGCTTGCCAGCACTATTTCTTTCCCGAGTTCGTTAACTATTTTTTCAGCACTATTGGGATGAACTCCTCCCCCGATTACCGGCATTGTGGACTTTAATTCCCCAAAGGGAAGCCTCTGCATATCTGCTATCTGTTTATACCTTCTTTTAAGGAAAGGATAGGTGCTGTAAGGAGAACTAAAAAGACACATATCCGCCCCTGTCATCCTTGCAAACTTACCCAGAAGAAGTGGCGTGGAGATACCGGTAAAAGGTGACTCTGTCATTGAACCTGCAGTTGCATAATGAGCAACAATCGGTATTTTTATTTCATCCATCTCTGTAATTGTCTGAAGCACACTTATACCTGTTGCAACAAAATTAATCATTAAAAAATCAGCACCTTCTTCTGTTGCCGTTTTTGCATGCTCGATAACCTTGTCAAATCTGTCAGTTATATTTACACAATATCTTGTAAGATGTCCTGTCTGCTCATATACTTCCTTTGCAGCTTTTTTGTATAAACGTACTCTGTCTTTTATAGAACTATAATTAGTGTCTGCAAACAATTCATCATCCTTGATTATATCTACCCCTCCCAGAGCTATCTGCCTGAAAATTGAAGCTCCCTCACTTGCCGAATAACCAAGGCAAGGCTTTATCATATTAAGCACCAGAGGTCTTCTCTGTAAACCAAGGCCAATATAATCATATATTCCGTCAATTCCGAATCTGGGTCCTCTGAAAGCTTTTAAAAATTTTCTTGAGAATTTGATGTCAACAAGTTTTACCTGTGCTGAAGTGGAAACATCATTTCCCAGGAGTGTTGTCATAAGCATCGGAATTTGTGGAAGAAAATTTTCATCAGGAAAAGCAATCTGAATTATATGGTATGTTTCTTCAGGCAGATCTGGTGTCAGCTCAGCAGGAGGTATATCATAAATACTTACAACTCTTCCGCCATATTTCTTTTTCATCTCCGGAGTAATACCGGGAACCGGTATCCAGGTACCTATAGTCTGCCCCACTGCAAATGATTTTGCCTTTTCATAAATATCCTCATCAGATTTTGCAATATAAAAATACGAGGCAATAATATAATCGCCTTCAAAACCTTCTTCTGCCAGAATCACGGGTGAAATATCATAATAATCATTCATAATAACCTTATCCTTATAATTTTTTTTATTCTATTTTAACTTGTTTTTTCTTATTCCAAAATTTTATAATTATTTGTCAAAATATTTCTGCATGAATACTTTCTTGATAATTATAAATTTAAAAAATAAAATTCTGAATATCCAGCCGGGATCAAACCTGTTTTTGTTTACCTGTAAAAAGCATATCGGCAGATCAAATTGATGCCACCTGATTTTTTATATTTCTTCTCTCATAAATAATTTTAATAATAATTGTCATAAAAGTTAAAAACATAAATATTGAGGCAACTCCTACTGACCACGAAAGATTGCGAACTGAAATAAATTTTGTAATAAACGGAGTAATCGATGTGCCAAAGTTTACGACAGCAAAAACAATGCTTGCCAGCAGCCCTCTTCCTTTTTCATATACAGTGCTTGCATCAGCTATTCCCAGAGTAATGATTCCGGAACAGCCCAGTCCTGCAAATGCTATTGCCAGATAAATAAATACAGGTGATTTTGCTATTACAAATAAAGCCATTGATATTATTCCTATTGCTGACAGAACAAGCATAATATAATTTGATTTTATCCTGCCCGCAAAAGTACTCACTATCAATCGGCCGGCAAAAATTGCCATCCAGAATATGGAAACAGCAAGACTTGCTTTATCAATCTCAAAAAACCTCAGCTTTCTCAGAAAAGTAGCAGACCAGGTAGCAAAAATTGTTTCAGGAATAACATAAAAGAAAAGCAGGGTGCATCCGAGAATAAAAACAATATTTATATATCTTATTTTGAAAACCTCTTTGAAATTTATTTTCTCTGTTTTTTCATTTAATATATTTTCCTTTTTATTTATTTTCTTCACAAAGAAATAAAGCAGCAGAACAATGAGTGCAATAAAAGCAGTTATATAATATGAATATCTCCAGTTAAGATTATTTTTTATAAGACTTGATGCGATAAAAGGTGCTACAAAATTACCTACAGGATAAAAACTTAAGAAAATAGTGGTAAGGCGTGGTTTATTATTTATTTTGCTTTCCAGTATATAATTTGTTGCCTGAATCCAGATAACCCCAGCGATGTATCCCATCAATACATAAAAAACATAAAATACAATTAAATCTTTTACAAAGCTCAGGGTAATCAGAAGACATATCTGTAAAATATAACTGATAGTAAGGATTGCAACTTTTTTCATGAATCTGTTATAAATTATAGAAGTAAGCTGCCCTACTACAAGACCAATAGTGAAGAAAGTTATAATAAGATTCAGGTTTTCAGTACTAAAACCCGTATCCCTGCTCATCTCAATAAGCATCGGCCCTATCGTAAGAAAATAAATGGGAGTTATGAAAATAGTAAGATAATTGGGGAGTTCAACAAGATAGTCAAGAAATCTATCTTTTTTTTGCATTTTTATATCCTGCCTTAAAAATAATATTTAAATGAAAAAACAAAACTAAATATTCTTTTTCAGAAAAAGATTACTGTCTATGAAATGCTTTATTTCCTGCATTGTCTGCTCAAGTGTTTTTTTACCTTTCTTCACCTCAAATATCAGACCGCCATTATATTTTTTATCTGATAGGATATTAAAAATCTTATTCCAGTCTATTAATCCTTCCCCAGGAACTGCATGAAGATCATCTTCTGCCCCTGATCTGTCTCTGTTATTATCCCCTGTATTGTCATGTAAATGAATACTTATTATGTCATCATATAAAATATCAAGATAATCGTAGATACTATCTGTCAGAAAAGCGTGGCCGGTATCAAGACATATGCCGGTTTCTTCCTTGGTGCCGGTTATTTTTCTGCTTTCATTAAGAATATATTTGATAATCTCGATATCATCACCAAAAAATTCCATGGGCAGGTTTTCGATTGCAATTTTTATATTTCCTGAAGGCTTTCTATTCAGAATATATACCAGGCTGTTTATACAGTTTTTTATTCTCTTATTTTTTTCATTCCTATCTGAAAACCATCCACCCGGATGAATTACAATTATGCTTCCGTTTAACTCTTTCAGATATTTTATTCTTTTTAATGCATCATCGATACCATTGGATCGTATTTTTTCGTCCGGACTTGAAATATCTGCACCCATATATTCTGCATGAACAGAAAATACTTCAAGATTCTGCTTTAAGATAGAATTCAGCACATTCTGCTGAAAATTAAAAGCATCTGAAAGTTCTATATATTTCAACCCAAGGTTATCTATATAGCTGAATTCTTTAAGATTATCCAGACTTTTTTCAGTTTCATATATCATTGTGCTTATACCAATATACACCTGCTATTCTCCTGCTAAGTAAACCCAGTTTTTAAATAAGTATTTACAGCTTTATCAGAGAGATTCTCTGTAAAAAAATATTTTAAAATATAATCAGCAAAATATTTTAAAATATATAGTAACAGAAATTAAAAACTCCTCCAAAGTTTTTTAAAATGCAAAGAAGGAGTTTTTAATATTTCTACATTTTTAAATTTTTATCAGCTTAATTGATTAAAATCCGATAAAATAAACAGAAAATATCTTTTCCGGCAGAACCGGCAATGGTAATTATTAGTCAAGGCCGGTAACTTTAAATCTTAATTTGCCTTTTTCTTCTCTTACTTTTCTTATTAATTCAGTATAAGGTCTGTTGTAAACTGTGCATCCCACATTTTCCTGTCTTATCAGAAGTTCAACACACTTGTCACAGGCAGTGCACCAGTTTATCTCGTCTTCTTTGTCAGCAAGATATTTAGCCGGAAGTTTCGGGTCTGCAAGAGATTGTCTTCCGAGTGCAACCATATCAGCATAGCCGTGTTCTATATTATAGTTACCCCAATGGAAAAGTGAATTCCACTCAGGCTGAACTGCTTTCAGGAAATTCTTGCCATTATTAAGTACCGAATAAGCTCCACCTATTACAACTACGTCCGGACCAACGTTTTCCTTGATTATCTTTGCCATTGTAAAATGCAGGTAGACATCGTCAGGTTTGCCTCTTTCAGGCATGTGAAGCTCCATTGTTACTGAAGGATTACCAGTTGATTCAAGTATAAAATTGGCACCTCTTGCTTCAAGTCCCTTACAGAGATCGATTGATTCAGTAAGGTCGATTATTCCGGTATCAGGACCTGCAGTTCCCTGTCCACCTGGAAAACCTTCCCACATTGATACCTTTGAGCCGACTATGAAATTATCATCATTCACAGTTTTTCTGACTTTTTCAACCATATCAAAGGCAAATCTGCTTCTTTTCTCCCAGGTCGGACCGTATTTCCAGTTACGGTCATTGTAAGGTCTTAAAACCTGGGAACCAAAATAACCATGACAGAACTTAAGATCAACGCCATCAGCGCCGAGATCATATAATATCTTTGATGATCTTACGAATAAATCAATAGTATTATCTACATAATCTTCATCAATTACTTCCCCCCCAAATCCGTACAGTGGTTTGACGCAGACTCTTTTTGAGAACTTACTACCTGATACTTCTCCTGAATGATTAAGCTGGACAATGAGAAGAGGATCAGGATTGATTTTTCTCATGTCCTTTATAAATTTTTCCCATTCCCTGATGTTTTCTTTATCATCCGGCTGAAGGCTTATCTGTGAATTTCTTGCCCTGCTGTCATACTGCATTGTTATTGATTCAAATACAATTACTCCTGCGTCACCTTCGAAAAGATTTTTATAACGTTCAAGCGATCTTTCTGAAAAACCACCGCTCGGGCTTGAATCAGCACATTCCATCGGCTGAATGACAAATCTGTTTTTGGCTGTTCTTTTTCCGATTTTGATGGGTTTTGCCAG
>DNFX01000086.1 GCA_003486795.1 Actinomycetota bacterium | reverse complement strand
TTATTGCTGCGTACATGCATCATTTGCATTAAGGGATGAAGGGTTTGAAACAATAATGATTAACTGTAACCCGGAAACGGTTAGTACTGACTACGATACCTCAGACAGGCTTTATTTTGAGCCACTGACCTTTGAAGATGTAATGAACGTTATAGAGTATGAAAAACCTTATGGTGTGATAGTTCAGTTCGGAGGCCAGACTCCGTTAAAACTTGCAATGAAACTTCAGGATGCAGGAGTAAATATCCTGGGTACATCACCAGATAATATCGATGTTGCTGAGGACAGGAAAAGATTCGGGGGTATTTTAAATTCTCTTAATATCCCACAACCGGAAAATGGAACGGCTATGACAGTTTCTGAGGCAAAACTCATTGCAGAAAAAATAGGATATCCTCTTCTTGTCAGACCTTCTTATGTACTTGGGGGACGTGCAATGGTAATAGTATATAATGAAGAAAACCTGATAGATTACGTTGAAAATGCGTTTAAAGTCTCACCCGGATTTCCTGTACTTATAGATAAATTCCTTGAACAGGCAACAGAAGTTGATGTGGATGCAATATTTGACGGTGAGGAGATATTTATTGGCGGAATTATGGAGCATATTGAAGAAGCAGGGATACATTCAGGAGATAGTGCCTGCGTTATACCGCCGTTTGCATTAAGCAGTGATATAGTTGATATCATAAAAGACTATACTTTTAAAATAGCCGAAACTTTGAATGTCATAGGCCTTATTAATATACAGTATGCTGTTAAAAATTCTGTAGTCTATGTTCTTGAGGCTAATCCGAGGGCATCCAGGACCGTACCGTTTGTCAGCAAATCAATAAAAATACCGCTTGCAAAGATTGCAGCCCTGGTAATGAGTGGTAAAAAGCTAAAGGATATCAATTTTAAAAGAGTTGATTCAAATAAACTTGATTATTTCAGTATCAAAGAGGCAGTCCTTCCCTTCAGCCGCTTTCCGGGGACAGATACTATTCTCGGACCTGAAATGAAATCCACAGGTGAAGTAATGGGAATTGATAAAAATTTCGGTATTGCATTTGCAAAATCACAGCTTGCTGTAAATCAGAAATTCCCCCAGTCAGGTACTATTTTCTTTAGCGTAAAAGACAGAGACAAAAATGACATAGCTTCTCTGGCAAAAAAAATAGCAAATCTTGGATTTAATATTATAACCACAAAAGGTACTGGAGAATTTCTTGAAAAAATGGGCATCAAATGTGACAAAGTCCTAAAGATAAGAGAAGGCAGGCCTAATGTGCTGGATCTGCTTAAGAACGGGGAAATAGACCTCATTATCAATACACCTGAAGGAAGCGAGGCACGCAGTGACGGCTATTACTTAAGAACTGCTGCTTCGGTTCTAAACATCCCCTGCATTACCACAATTTCCGGAGCCAGTGCAGCGATACAGGGTATATATGAGCTGAAAATCAATTCAAACATAAATGTAAAAGCGATACAGGATTATTAATGAAAACGTTAAAAGGTGAAATAATAGCAAATGACAAAATAGGAGAAGATATTTATAAAATGACTGTTTTTTCACCTTATATGGCAAAGCAATGTATACCAGGACAATTTGTAAATATCAAGTGTTCGGAAAGCGGTGTTTTCGACCCTTTACTGAGGAGGCCTTTCAGTGTATATGATATTGAAGAAGATTTTAAAGTTTTTTCTATTATATATATGTTAAAGGGAAAAGGCACGAAATACCTTAAATCGCTTGAACCCGGTGATATAATCGACTTTATAGGTCCGCTGGGTAATGGTATAAGAATAGATAATGAAAGCGGAGGAAAGTATCTTCTTATAGGCGGCGGAATAGGAATAGCCCCTCTTTATTTTCTTGCAAAACATCTTAATTTTAAAAAAAACAGTGTTTTTCTTGCAGCAGGATTCAGAGATAACAGATTTCTTTTTTTCGAAAAAGCAATCCAGATACTAAAGATTAATTACCAGATCTGTTCTGAAGACGGCACTCATGGAAGAAGAGGACTTATAAGTGATTTTATAAATGAAAGTATTGATGAATTCAGGGATTATAACATATACTGCTGCGGGCCATCAGCAATGTTTAAAACCTTAAAGGAAATTTTTACAGTAAATAATATGGATAGCAAAGCCTATGCACTTTTTGAGGAAATTATGGCCTGCGGTATCGGGGTATGTAAAGGATGTGTAATAAAAACCATAGATAAAAATAATAATTATACCTATAAAACTGTCTGTAAGGACGGACCTCTTTTTAAATTAAAGGAGGTAGTCTTTGAATAATTATGAAGACAGAAGACTCGCTGTAGATATCGGAGGCATACACTTGAAAAACCCTTTGATTATGTGTTCCGGAACTTTTGCAAGCGGGATAGAATATAATGAAATATATGAAACTCATATTATAGGTGCAGTAACAACCAAAAGTTTTTCGTTAAAACCCATGTCCGGAAACAAACCTCCCAGACTTTGTGAAACTTCAGCAGGTCTTTTAAATTCCATCGGGCTTCAGAATGAAGGTATAGATTTTTTTATAAATGAGCAGCTTCCTTTGATTAAAAAATTAAAAATCAATACCATACTAAGCATTCTGGGAATAAGCAGCACGGAATTTGCAGATATTGCTTCAAAAATAATAAAAATAGAGCATGAACTGCTTGCAGTAGAGTTAAATCTTTCATGTCCTAATGTAAATAAAGGCGGAATAACCATCGGTTCAGTCCCTGATTCTGTTGAGGAAGTAACAGCAGTTGTACGGAAAACTCTTAATATACCTGTCATAGTCAAACTCAGTCCAAATAATGATAATCTTGCTGACCTGGCAAAACGTGCTAAAAACGGAGGAGCTACCTGTGTTTCACTTATTAATACACTTATTGGAATGGCAATCGATATTGAGACTTTTAAACCAAAACTTGGAAATGTAGTAGGAGGTCTTTCAGGACCTGCGATAAAACCGGTTGCGCTTGCCAAGGTATATTCTCTTTATAAAGCAGGTATTTTACCGATTATAGGTATGGGTGGAATATTCTGCTGGCAGGATGCAGTTGAATTTATGCTAGCTGGTGCAGATGCTTTTGGTATTGGTACTGTTAATTTTGTTGAATATGATGCTGCATTAAATATTTTGAAGGGATTAAGAGATTTTATTATAAAAAATAATTTAAATAATATCAGCGATATTACCGGTAAGTTGAAAGCAGGGCAGTGATTTGGAAAATTATAATAATATAAGTACTGAAAATATAAGGAAAAATTTAAATATCAGAGACAGGCTTATTCTCAGCATGGATGTACCGACA
The DNA here is from genome assembly GCA_003486795.1 of Actinomycetota bacterium. The sequence goes on along the minus strand of DNFX01000086.1, from coordinate 8,288 downwards.
AAAAATGAAGTACTTTCCATATTGGGAGAACTTAAAAATTCAATTTCTACTATTAAAATCGGTTTGGAACTTATATATAATGAAGGAATAGATATCGTAAATACTATTACTGATTCAGGCTATAAAGTTCTGCTTGATGCCAAATTAATGGATATACCCAATACCATAGCAGGAGCACTTAAAGGAATTTCAAAACTAGAAGTCAGTATGATAACCATTCACACTTTTGGAGGTTCAGGCATGCTAATAAGGGCAAGAGAAGAGCTTGAAAAAATCTCTGAAAATAATAATACCACAAGGCCCCTTCTGTTTGGAGTTACAGTTTTGACAAGTTTAGATGATTCTGATTTAAATTCTTTTGGTTTCAGGACTGATTATTCAAGTGTTGTTAAGAATCTTGCCAGAAATGCCATAAATAGTAAAATAGATGGCATAATCTGCTCTCCAAATGAAGTATCAATGCTGAGGGAATCCTTTGGTGATAATTTTCTGATAGCAACACCGGGAATAAGGCTTCCGGAAGACAAAGCCGGTGACCAGAAAAGATACAATACTCCGGAGAAAGCGATAGATGATGGTGCGGATTTTATAATAGTTGGCAGGTCGATATTAAAAAGCAAAAACAAACCAGAAACAGTAAAAAATTATCTTGGCAGAATGGAAAGAAGGTAACAACAAATGATTAAAATAGTAAAACAAAATACGAAGCTGGACCTTTTATCCATATTAAGGGAAACAGGTGCGATCATGGAGGGTCATTTTAAACTGACTTCAGGTTTTCACAGCCAGTATTATCTTCAATGCGCCAAGCTTCTTCAGTATCCTGAAAAAACTTATAAAATAGTAAAGGAAATACCTGATATTGTAGGAGAAGTAATCTCAGATAATACGGATACAATAATATCACCTGCGATAGGTGGAATTCTGTTCGGTTACATGACAGCTTATGCGATGGGGAAAAAGATGATTTTTGCTGAAAGAAAAACTGATAAAATGGAGCTAAGAAGAGGTTTTGATATAGATGAAGGTGAAAAAATAATAATTGCTGAGGATGTAATTACTACTGGTGGTTCTGTTAAGGAAATAATAGACATATGTAATGAAAAGAAAGCAGAAATTCAGGCAGTCGTGTCTATCGTAAACAGATCTGAAAATGTCAGTTTTGGAGATATACCTTATTTTTATCTGATTAAATTTGATATAGAAAAATATGATCCGTCTGACTGTCCTTTATGTAGAAATAATATAGAGTTAAATTATCCTGGCAGTAAAAAAAATAATTAACTTTCTTTCAGGTTTATTAAAGGGGATAAATGTCAGTACCTTTCTTATCTGATGAAGAAAAAAACTCTGCATTGGAACGTGCAAGGGAAATAAGAAAAAAAAGATCCGAAATAAAAAAAGGATTAAAAGCAGGCAGCCTTGCATTGGAAGAGCTCCTTAAAGAAGAAAATAAATATTTTCCGGAAGTATCAGAAATGAAGATAATGGATTTGATGAAATCACTTCCCGGATTCGGGGATATAAGAGTAAGCAAGATTTTAGAAGAGTTAAAAATAAGTTCAAGAAAAAAAATTAAAGGCCTCGGGCACAGACAAAAATCCAGACTTTTGGATTATTTCACTGGTTTAAGATTTAATCTCTGAATTTTACCTGTTACATTTGCCATGATATCCTTTATAAGTTTATCTTTATAAAACATTATGGAAAAAATTAAAAAAGGAAAACTTTTTGTTGTTTCAGGACCTTCGGGTGCAGGGAAAAGCTCTCTTGTAAAAGATGCTTTAAAAGAACTTAAAGATTTTGAGAAATCAGTTTCTGTTACAACAAGAATAAAAAGAGCAGATGAAACTGATGGCGAGCATTATTTTTTTATAAGCATGGAAGAATTTAAAAAACTGATTGAGCAGGATGAGCTTTTAGAATGGGCAGTTTATTGTGGTAATTATTATGGCACTCTTAAAAAAACTGTTATTGATAATTTAAAAAAAGGTAAAAACATTATACTCGTTATTGATGTTAATGGAGCAATGCAGGTTAAAAGAATTATAAAAGATGCGTATCTGATTTTTATAACAACTTCTGATTTTTATCAACTTGAAAAAAGACTTAAGGGAAGACAGACAGAAAAAGTAAAAAAAATAAAGGAAAGACTGGAAAAAGCAAAAGAAGAATTGAAGTATGAGAAACATTATGATTGCATAATAGTCAATAATAATTATAATGAAGCTTTAAAAAATCTGAAATATGTCTTAATTTCAAAACTGGAGGGATAGATTAATGAGTATACCTAACGTTGATGCACTACTGGAATTCGTTGATAGCAAATATACGCTTTGTATAATAATTGCTAAAAGGTCGAGAGAACTTGCAGATTATTTTCATGCAAAAAGAAATATGGAAAGGACCAATATAATAGGTCCTCTTGTTGAAACTGAGGTAACTGATCCTCTGGAAATATCATTTAATGAAGTAAAAGAAAAGAAAATCGGTTATATAAGAGTAAAAGATGGAATCAAATAAAAAGGCTTTCGAGCCTCTTTCCGGAAAAAGAGTAATTCTTGGGATTACCGGAGGGATAGCTGCTTACAAAGCAGCCGGTTTATGTTCAAAACTTAAAAAAAAAGGTTCAGATATCTTTCCAGTTCTGACACCTAATGCAGAAAAATTTATTAATCCCATTACCCTGAATGCTCTTAGCGGTAATAAAGCTATCACAGATATGTTTGACAATAATGAGAAAGTTTATCACGTGGCCCTTTCTCAAAGTGCTGACATAATATTAATTGCACCTGCAAGTGCCAATACTATTTCGAAAATTGCGAATGGGATTTGTGATAATTTTCTGACTACAGCTGTTGTATCTTCAACCTGTCCTGTCCTTTTTGCACCCGCAATGAATGAAAATATGTGGTCTAATCCTATTATTCAGTCAAATATTGAAAAGTTAAAACAGTATGGAAGGTATTTTTTTTCGGGTCCTGACAGAGGAAAACTGGCATGCGGTACAGAAGGAACAGGAAGAATGCAGGAAGAAGACAAAATAATTGAAAGTATGGAAAATCTTGTTTTTTTAAACAATGAACTTAAAGGGAAAAAAGTCCTAGTTACTGCCGGAGGCACAAGAGAAAATATTGACTCTGTAAGATATATATCAAATTATTCGAGCGGTAAAATGGGTTATGAAATAGCCATGGAAGCTGTTTTCAGGGGTGCTGAAGAAGTAATTCTAATCACAGCGGCAAAGAATCCGGCAAAAATATTTAAAGGAAAAACTGTCTGTGTAAGCAATACTGATGAAATGAAAAAAGAAACCCTGAAATATTTTAAAGATGCTGATATTATAATAATGGCAGCGGCAGTTTCTGATGTTATTCCGCTGAAAAAATTTGAATATAAGCTGAAAAAGAAAAATGATCTTATTGAAAATCTTAAATTCAGGGAAAATGAAAACATACTTGAAGTTATTGCAGCCAGTAAAAAAGCAGGGCAGGTTTTGGTAGGTTTTGCAGCAGAAAGCTCAAAAAGTATTGAAAATGCTTCCGAAAAAATAAAAAAAGGAAACATAGACTTTATTGTTCTTAATGATATATCGAGAAATGATATAGGTTTTGGAAGCGATTTTAATGAAATCTCTATTATTGATAAAAAAGGCAATATTAAAGAAGTTCCGAAAACAAACAAAAGACTGATTGCAAGAGCAATCCTTGATTATGTTTTGAAGTAAATATTTTATTTTTTTAAAGTTAATTATAAATCATAATAATTATTTTATTGTTTTTAATGGGAGGAATTAATGTCTAAAGGCGGAAATTATCTGTTCACTTCTGAATCAGTTACTGAAGGTCATCCGGATAAAATGTGTGACCAGATCAGTGATGCTATTCTTGATGCCATAATCAGTGAAGATAAAAAAGCAAGAGTGGCTGTAGAAACTCTTGTAAAAACTGGTTTGATTGTCGTTGCAGGAGAAATAACTACAGAGACTTATGTGGAAATACCCGACATAGTAAGGGATGTTGTAAGAGATATTGGCTATACAAGGGCAAAATATGGATTTGATGCAGATACATGCGGGGTTGTTGTTACAGTTGGCAAGCAGTCAAATGATATAAATATGGGGGTCTCCAAAGCTTTTGAAGCAAAAATCGGTAACGGTTACGATGATGAACTGGACCTCCAGGGCGCCGGCGACCAGGGTATGATGTTTGGATTTGCGTGCAATGAAACACCTGAATATATGCCTCTTCCGATACAGCTTGCCCACAAACTTGCCCATCGTCTGGCGGAAGTAAGAAAATCAGGCATGATACCATATCTTCGTCCTGACGGAAAGACACAGGTTACAATTAGATATGATGCGTGGAAACCGGTTAAAGTAGATACTATAGTTGTTTCTACACAGCATAAACCTGAAATTGATATTGAAAGCCAGATTGCTCCGGATATGAAAGAATTCGTAATCAAACCGATTATTCCTGAAGAATATCTTGATGATTATAAAATTTTTGTTAATCCGACAGGGGCGTTTGTTATCGGAGGTCCCATGGGTGACTCCGGATTAACCGGAAGAAAGATAATAGTTGATACTTATGGAGGTATGGCAAGACATGGAGGAGGAGCTTTTTCTGGTAAAGACCCTTCCAAAGTTGACAGATCTGCGTCTTATGCTGCAAGATATGTGGCAAAAAATCTTGTTGCAGCCGGAGCTGCTGATAAAATAGAAGTACAGGTAGCATATGCTATCGGAGTAGCACACCCCGTTTCAATAATGATTGAAACATATAATACAGAAAAAACAGACAGATCCAGAATTGAAGAATGTGTAAAAGAAGTATTTGACCTGAGGCCGGCGGCCATAATAAAAAATCTTAATCTTTTAAGACCCATATACAGAAAAACTGCTTCCTATGGACACTTCGGAAGAAACGACAGGGACTTTACATGGGAAAGACTAGACAAGGTTGAGGACGTTAAGAATTTTCTTGGAATATAATCAGGATTATTATTTTTCGGGTATATTTAAAAAAAATGAAGGTTAGATATGCTGAAGTTTATTTAAATATAAAAACTTCTGATATTAATTCTACCTTTGATTATATAGTACCTGAAAATATACAGGGTGATGTTAAAAAAGGTTCTGTCGTTATTGTTCCTTTTGGTAAAAAAATTCTGAAAGGTATAGTTTCAAGAGTAAAAAAACATTCTTCTTTTGACTGCAGTCATTCAGACAAGATAAAGGAGATTATAAGAGTAGTCCCTGAATATGTTATTGACACTCAGCGCATAAAGCTTTCACACTGGATGTCATATTATTATATGGGCTCACTTGGGAATGCACTCAGACTTTTCATGCCTCCTGGTTTTAATTTCAAAAAAATAAAGAAAATGCCCGCCTTAAAACAAAAGAAAGTATATAAATTATCTTCGTTCAGGCAGAATCTTGAAAATTATTTGGCGGCAAGACCTTCACAAAAGAGGATTATACAATTTCTTGAAAATAATGCTGAGGCAGAGCAGACCCAATTACTTAAAGATACTGATTCAAGCATCAGGGCTCTGAAACAACTTGTGGAAAAAGGATATATTTCTGAAGAATCTTTTATTTTAAAAAAAGACTTCAGCTATGATGATTATATTTTAGATGAAAATACAGATGGAAATAAAGAAATCATTTTAAATAATTCACAGCAGAAATGTCTGGATAAGATAAGCAAATACATAGATAATTCCTCCGGTCATAATTTTTTACTTGAAGGAGTAACCGGGAGCGGTAAAACAGAGGTATATATAAGATGTGTAAAAAAGGTACTGGAAAAAAATAAAACCAGTGTAATACTCACTCCTGAGATTTCTCTTGTTCCGCAGCTTTATACAATGTTTAAAAAAACTTTTAAGGATGAGTGCTGCGTATATCATTCCGGAATGAGTGAATCTGAAAGATATGAAAAATGGCTTGATATTCTGGCTGGAAGATACAGGGTAATAATAGGTACCAGATCTGCTCTTTTCACACCATTTCAAAATCCAGGCATAATAATTATTGATGAATTTCACGACACATCCTATAAAGAAAATTCAGGATTAAGATATTGTACTGTGGAAACAGCCTTAAGATTCTGCAGAATATTAAATATTCCAATTGTTCTCGGAAGCGCAACACCTTCAATACGGATAAAGTACAGATTTGAAAACAATCAGAATTCAACTGTTTTAAAGCTTAAAGAAAAAATCTTTAAAGAAAGCAGGGTTGTCAGGGAAATAATCGATTTAAAAAATATAAATAGTTTTTCCGAAGATGAAATTATAACCAACAGGATGTATTCAGAAATTTTTGACAGGATAAATAAAAAAGAAAAAACGATAATATTTATTAACAGAAGAGGTTACAGCAAATATGTTATATGCGGTGAATGCGGTTATATCCCAAAATGCGAGAACTGTAATCTGCCTTATACCTATCATAGTGCAGGGAACAAGCTGAAATGCCATCACTGCGGCAGGGAAATTGGTTTTGAAAGAGTATGTCTTAACTGTAAGAGCAAAAGGGTAAGAATGCTTGGAACAGGTATTCAGAAAGTGGAAGAAAAAATAAGAAAAAGATTTCCTGATGTTTCAATAGCAAGGATGGACTCAGATGTTACTTCGAAAAAGAAATCTCATGAAAGAATATTAAATGAGTTTATCATGTCAAATCCTGCAATTCTTGTGGGAACCCAGATGGTTTCAAAAGGACTTGATATAAAAGACGTCACTCTTGTAGGAGTCGTAAACATAGATAGCATGTTTTCTCTTCCTGATTACAGCATAAATGAGAGGGTTTTCCAGTTACTTACACAGGTAGCCGGAAGAGCCGGAAGAGGTGAAAAGGATGGAAAAGTCCTTATACAGACTTATGAATCAGAAGGAATAATTATAAAAAGTTTTATGAAAGATAACTTTGATCTTTTTTATAATGAGGAGCTCAGACAGAGGAAAAATCTTAAATATCCTCCTTACAGCAATCTGATAAATATAATTATTACCGGAACCAGTCCTGATAAAGTGAGCGGGCTTTCTTATTTGCTTGCAAAAGATATTCATGAAATAAAAAAGTATACCGAATGTGAGATTCTTGGCCCGGCACCTTCACCATTTCCAAAAATAAATAAAAATTACAGATGGCATATTCTGATAAAGTCTTTTGATATAAACAACTTTATCAGCAGGTTTACTAAAATGTTCAATGAGTTTAAAATAGAAAAATCCCTAAGGATTTTAATAGATGTCGATCCTTACTGGATATTATGATTATTTAAACGGAGTATATATAAATGGCAATAAGAGAAATAAGAAAACTTGGAGATCCTGTTCTGAGGATGGTAAGCGAGAAAGTCGACAAGATAGATAAGAATATAATTAATATTATCAAAGATATGATAGATACAATTAATAGTGATGATTATAGTGCAGTCGGTCTTGCTGCTCCCCAGATAGGTATTTCCAAAAGAATTATAGTAGTCAAATGGGAAAAGATAGGGGTTTTTATAAATCCTGAAATAAAAATAATTGACAATGAGGAAGAAGAAATGCAGGAAGGATGCCTAAGCGTGTATTCAATAGCCTGCATGATGAAAAGACCAAAGAAGATTTCCGTAACTGCATTATCTCCCAAAAATGAAAAACTGGATTTCAAGGCTGAAGGAATACTTGCAAGAATATTTCTTCACGAAGTAGATCACCTTAATGGAAAATTATTTATTGATTATCTTGATAGTAAAAAGAAAAGGGAGGTAATGCTTAAGATCTCCGAAATAAATTCAGAAACCAATAATTAAGAGACTGGATGGTCTAAATTGAAAATAGTATTTTTTGGCTCTTCTGATTTTTCTGTTCCTTTCCTTGAATATCTTTACAATTCAAAACATAAAATTACTGCTATTGTGACCAATAAAGATAAGATTGCAGGTAGAGGAAAAAAAATAATTCCGAATCCTGTCAAAGTTTTTGCACTAAAAAATAATATAAAATCCATAGAAGCTGAAAAACTCGATGATGATTTTTATAAAAAAATAATAGAAATTGATTTTGAATGTTTTGTTATAGTCAGTTTTGGGCACATTATCCCCAAAAAGATTATCGAGCTTGCCGGAGAAAATACAGTCAATGTTCATCCGTCAGTTCTTCCAATGTTCAGGGGGCCTTCACCTATTATTACTACACTTCTTGAAGGTTGCCAGCAGACAGGAATAAGTATTATGAAAATAAATGAAAGTCTTGATGAAGGAGATATTTATGTACAATCTTTA
>DNFX01000056.1 GCA_003486795.1 Actinomycetota bacterium | reverse complement strand
TTCCCCAGACTTAAAGCAAATTCATAATCTTCTTTTGAAACCAGCCTTATTTCCCTGACAGCATCTGCAATTCTGACATTTACGGGTTTCTGGTTTACGACTGCCACCATTTTTCCAAAGTTACCGTCAGCAATATTTTCTGCAACACCTTTTGCAAATAATGATGAAAGAAAGGCGTCATAAGGGCAGGGTCTTCCTCCCCTCTGGGTATAACCGAGCACCACGACATTTGGCTTGAGGTTTATTTTTTCATTGACAAGTTCAGCAATATGATAGGTTATGCCGCCAAGTTTTTTATGGCCGAATGTGTCAATATCATCCTGTATCTGTTTAGCTCCCTGTATCTGGACGCCTTCTGCAACAATAAAAAGCCCGTATTTCTTCCCGGCAGCCCTTTTTCTAGCTATATATTCTGATATCTTTTCAATGTCAGCAGGAAACTCCGGAATCATGAGATAGTCTGCTCCAAGAGCAATGGCACTGTTTAAAGCCAGAAATCCGCTGTCTCTTCCCATTACTTCTACCAGCATCTCCCTTTCATGGGACATTGCAGAGCTCATAAACATATTGGTACACTTTACAATATTTTCAACAGCAGAATGAAAGCCGATGCTGTAATCTGTTTCCATCAGATCATTATCTATCGTCTGGGGAACACCTATTATATTTATTTTTTCTTCTTCATAAAGCCTGCTTGCTATCCCCAGGGTATCATTACCGCCGACGCAGACCAGCACATCAATTTTCTCTTTTTCTATAGTATTAAGTATTTTTTCAACAGCACCATTGATTTTATAACAATTGGTTCTTGAAGTTCCTATTATTGTGCCGCCTGTATTCTGAATTCCATCAACAGTTCTTGAATTCAAATCGATCAGCTCACCATTGATCAGGCCACGATAACTGTTTTTTACTCCTCTTACAGCAATACCCTGTTTTTCCATCAGTATTACGGCAGCTCTTATAAAATCATTGATTCCGGAAGAATCACCTCCTCCTGTCAGAATAGCTGCTTTTTTTATTCCGGTACCCGCCATTTATGCTCCTTTTTAAAAATTTTCACTGATTTTGATATCAAATAGGTAACAAACATCTTTAAGACATCCCGCATGATCACCGTAAGATAAGTGTACATATTCGCTTCTCAGGTTCTGAACAAACTTTTCAGGATCGCCTTTCATCTTGATTAAAGCATGTGGCCAGTTAGGATAACCACATTCTTCAAATAAGCTGGTTTTTCTGTTTTCCGGAACTGAGACAACCTCGCCTTCGGTAAGATGCATCATATACTTTCCGTTTATTCTTGTCATTTTTATTAAAGTCACAATACCTGGCTGGGCTATTAGTTTTGTGCAGATCCCGCTGGCTTTGGACTCTATTGTGGGCTGGAAATTTAACTCAGCATCTTTTTTTGGATTTTTAACCAAAGTAGTAGATGCAGTTCCATCATCTACCATTTTTTTTATATTTTCTTCTTTATTTAATAAATTGACATCTGCTGTAAAAAGAGGAGCACCCTCATTAATCAGGCTAAGAATAAATGAAGATAAAGCACCATTGGCATCATTAAGGCAGGCAGAAACAAAATTTCTCTTTGCCAGTCTTGACTGCGCAAGGCATGCTGAACAATAATTGTCACTTAAATCAAAAGTACATTTGAGGCCTGTAAAATCAAACTTTTCCTGTTTGATGATTTTTTCCATTGCAATATAAAACCTAATAGATTTTTCGAAAATACTATTTAGCTCCGGTATGCTTTTATATTCCGCCTCTAGTTCTTTATAATATTTTTTTATTTTATCCCCGGGGACACTTTCTGCTTCAATAACAACAGAGTATTGATCAACAAAACCTGTAGTAATGCCAAAATCCTTTAGCCATTGATTTGGGTCAACAATTCCTGATATTATACCCATGCCTGTACCACCAATAGACCCGTATCTGGATTTTTTCAAGATATTCTTAACCACAGCTGCTTTAGCAAAATTAAAAATACTTTTTTTTATGTTATCATCATTGATATCTCCGTAAGCTAATTTATGCTTTATGTTTATTTCATCTAGTCCGCCATGTATTGCCGCCAATCCGCCAATCGACCAGGCTTTTGAATCGTTCATTGCATACAAAAAAACAGGAATATTTATATTTCTGATAAATTGAGTAACCTGATCAGCCCAGCTCCATGTTGAAATATAAATAAATAACATATCAATTTTTTCATTGAATATAATTGATTCAACTGCATCAAACTCATAATAACTTGCAAATATTTCTTTGAAATCATAGATTTCAATATTTAAAGTTTTTAAAGATTTTTTAACCTTTTCAATATTTTCAACATTTACCCAGCTTTCGCCAGTTTCCACTTTGGCGTTTTTATGTGTAGGACAAGTTAAAACCAATAACCCTACTTTTGGTTTATGCATAAATAACTCCTTGGTTTAATATTAAAATTAAATTTAATAATAACAAAAAAAATAATTATTATATTAATTTTTTAAAAAATTTTTGGGGAGCATATTTCTATTTATATTAGAATGTCAGTACAAATAAAAATTTATTAAAATAAGCAATAGTCTGCATTATGATATAACAACTTTGATTCCAAGCTCTTCCATTTCTTTTTTTGACTCTTTGTCAAGTGAAGTATCAGTAACCCAGTAACTGGCTTTGTCGAGCGAGGTTACAAATGCAAAACTTTCGTGATTGAATTTACTGCTGTCCGCGACTATTATTGTCTCTCTGGAACGTTCGATCATGGTATTGTTAATAACAGCTTCTTCGGCATGATAAGTTGTAAGTCCGATATCTTTACAGATTCCGTCAACTGCCAAAACAGCTTTATCTGCTTTGTATTTTCCAAGCTGTTCCTGGGCATCTTTGCCGAATGTAAAAGAATACTGTGCATTGATATCTCCGCCCAGAAGTATCACTCGAAAAGTCGGATGGGCTCCCAGTTCAATCGCCACAGATATTGAGTTTGTCACAATATTTAAGTTTTTATGACGTTTCAGTTCTACGGCTGTGTAGTATGTGGTTGTACCGGAATTAATAAGGAGGGTTTCGCCATCTCTTATAAGGTCTGCAGTTGCTGTTGCAATAGCTTTTTTTAATTCCATGTGTTCCTGCTTGCGACGCTGGAAATCAAGATTATAGAAATTCTTGACTGTCTGTATGGCTCCTCCCTGAGTCCTTTCAAGAAATCCGTCCTGCTCAAGCATATCAAGATCGCTGCGGATTGTAACAACTGTCGTATCAAGAAGTCTGCTTAATTCAGATACTCTTACCTGGCCGTCTCTTCTTAATATTTCCAGTATCTTTTTTCTTCTTTCATCAATTTTTAATCCGCTTCCGGATGACATAATTCTCCTTTTATTGGTTAAAAGTAGTCTATCATGCACAAAAAGAGCATTCAATAAAAATAAAACAGGTATTTACTTATTCAGCCTTTCTCCTACCGCCCCGCCGGGATGAATCAGGGCAAACTGTTCATTGCAATATCCTGTTTCTTCAATCAGCGCTACCTGAAGCGCATCAAATACTGCACAGAGCGCTATAAAACTTGAAGTGCCCTGACTATCGTATTTATCACTCTCACATTTTATCTTCATTGGTATGACTATATCTGATTC
>DNFX01000018.1:247-4047 GCA_003486795.1 Actinomycetota bacterium | reverse complement strand
CTGGATACCATAACCATTCCCACAACCAGAAGCAGGGCAGTTATTATAAAAATAAAATAATACTCTATGTTTATTTTTATGAAATTTATCTTTTTATTTTCCAAATCATGTTCTGGCATTTTACTATTGTAAAAAATTATTTTTTTATTTCCATAAGCAGCTTTTTAAATTTGTTTCCCCTGTCTTTATAATCTCTGAACATATCCATGCTTGCACATGATGGTGAGAGAAGAAAAAAGCTTCCTTTTTCTGTTATTTCAATTCCTGTTTTTACTGCTTCTTCAAGATTTTCCGAAATTATAACTGAATCAAAAGAGTGTTTTTCCTGATTCAGCATATCAAATAATTTGGATTTACATGCACCTATAAGAATAATATTTCTGACTTTTCTTTTTAAGACAGGTATAAGGCCGGAAAAATCCATTCCTTTGTCAAGACCGCCAAGTATAAGTGTGATATTTCCTGGAAAATTCTCCAGTGCCTTTATCGTTGCATCGGGATTAGTTGCCTTCGAGTCATTAAAACATTTTATTCCATTTATTTCTCCCACAAATTCAAGCCTGTGCGGCAAAGGATTAAATTCTTTTACTGATTTCTCAATATATATATCTTCTATTCCAAAGATTTTCAAGACGCCCAGCCCGGCAAGAATATTTGATATATTATGAAATCCTATTAATTTTCTTCCGGAAGTATTAATGCTTCCTTTTTTTTTATCAAAATCATAATAAAGAACTTCATCCTCACTAAACAGACATGAGAGTTTTTTCTTATAAAGTGAAAAATATATCTTTTTTGATCTTATATTTTTAAAAAGGCTGTTTCTCATTATTATTCTGGTATATTTATCGTCCAGATTTAGAAAAAGATAATCTTCCTCTTTTTGAAAACCTGAAATATTGAATTTGGTTTTGGCGTAATTCATCATTGATCTGTGCCTGTCAATATGATCTTCAGTAATATTTAATATAATGGAACAAAAAGGATTAAAGCTTATTATATTTTCAAGCTGGAAACTTGATATCTCCATAATTCTTATTATATTATCATCTTCCGTATAGGTGTCTTTTCTGTATGATAAATGTTTAAAATTAAAAGTATCAATCAGAGGATTGCCGATATTACCGCATGTTACAGCCTTTTTTCCAGCTTTATTAAAAGCAAAACCCAGAAATTCTGTCAGTGTTGTTTTCCCATTCGTTCCTGTAACTGCAATGGTATTTCTTTTTTGATTTTCAGACATAAACTGCCAGGCAAATTCAATTTCACTTACAACAGGGATTTTTTTTCTTTTGGCAGATTTTATCAGTTCATTATCCGGTGATATTCCCGGACTGACAACAAATATATCAATATCCTTCAATAAATTTAACCGAGATGCCTCTGCTTCTCCGATATATAGTTCCACGTTGGACTTTTTTGTAATTTCCTCCAGAACGGCAGGTTTGATATAATCAGGATTAGTATCAAGTGCTTTTACAGATTTAAAAAAAGAATGTGTTTTCTGTAAAACTGATAGTCCGCTTTTACCCATACCAAATATAAATAAATTTTTATTTTCAAGTCCGGAAATTAAATCATATTCTTCATTCATAGCATTATCAGTCAAGAAATTTAATATAATATACTGAGAAACCAGAAGCAGCAAATAAAAAACAAACAAGCCAGAATCTGGTAATTACTTTTATCTCAGGCCATCCAAGCAGTTCAAAGTGATGATGTATGGGCGCCATTTTAAAAACTCTTTTTTTAAAAATCTTAAAAAACAGGACCTGTATGATTACTGAAAGAGTCTCTATCGTAAATATCCCCCCGATAAGTATTAAAAGGATTTCCTGTTTTAACATAATTGCAACAGCTCCTATAAGACCGCCAAGTGCCAATGAACCTGTATCTCCCATAAATATCTCTGCAGGTGAAGTGTTCCACCATAAAAACCCCAGGCAGGCGGCAATCGTGCCTCCGCAGATTACAGCAATATCAATAGCAGGTTTCATATTGAAAACAGTCCATTCCAGAAAAGCAATGAAAATAAAAACTGCAAGAACTATGCTTGATGTTCCTGCAGCTAGTCCGTCCAGACCATCAGTAAGATTGACTGCATTGGTAGTGCTCATGATAATAAGAATAACTATAAGATAATACCAGTTTCCTATGTCAAAAACTGAATTTGTAAAAGGTATTGATATTGTAGTTGGAAAATTAAGGACAAATTTTGAGAATAATATAAAGTATATACAAACCAGAAACAGCAAACCTATTTTTACCCATCCCCTGAGACCAAGATTTCTTTTTTTTCTGAACCCGATGTAATCATCAATAAACCCTATTAATCCACATAGTATAAAAATACTCAGAAGGAAAATACCTTCCATACTGAATTCGTGATGTCGATAATACTTCAGAAGGGTTACAATTACAAAAGCGACACTAGTGGATACAATAAAAGCAATGCCACCTATAGTAGGGGTACCTGCTTTTATGGAATGGGATTGTGGACCATCGGTTCTGATGCTTTTCCCTATATTCCGTTTCTTTTGTATCCTTATTAAAGGAATTGTTATCAATACGGAAAAAATTCCACTTACTATTACAGATAAAAATATCCAGTTCATTTTGCCATTTCATTTATATATAGTTAATAATATCTTCCATAAAATTCCCGCGGGATCCTTTAATAAGTATCACATCTTCATCTCTTATAATATCTTTGATAGATTTTATTAAAGAGTCTTTATCCGCAAAATAATAACATTCATCAAGGCTTTCTTTCTCATTCATATAAGTGCAGTATGCTATTTTTGATTTCTCACCCAAAGCTATCAGGACATCTATTCCACTTGATAACAGATATTTTCCCAGATCTTCATGATATTTTTCAGATTTACTGCCAAGTTCAAACATATCGCCAATTATCGCCACACTTCTTGTCTTCTTTATTTCAGAAATAGTTTTAAGGGTGTCTATTGCACTTTTAAATGAAACCGGGTTTGCATTATAGCAGTCATTTATTATGTACTTATTATTTATTTCAGTTATTTCCATCCTGAAATCTTCAGGAATGGTTTCTTCTATTGATTTCTTTATGATTTCCTTATCAATCCCTATCTCATAAGAAAGTGCTGCAGCAAGCATGGCGTTATATATATTATGAAATCCCGGTATGGATAACTTTATTCTTGTGATTTTACTATCGAAGAGATTAAGATCAAAACAATAACATGCATTTTCTTCAATAGAAATATTTGAAAAATTATATTTATAGATTGAATTACTGCCGCAATCTATAGTTTCACATTCTGCATATTTTTTAAGAACCCCGTAATAATCATCATCACTGTTTAAGAAAAGTATCCCGTTATTTTTTCCAATCACTTCTGATATCTCTATTTTTGACTTGGCAATTTCTTCAATATTATCAAAGAATTCAAGATGTGACGGACCTATCCTTGTTATTATTCCGTATTTTATATTGCATGCAGATGAAAGTTCTCTTATCTGCCCCTTTGCCCTCATCCCTATTTCAGCAATGAAGTATCTGGTTTCTCTATCAGTCTCAAATATGGTTTTGGGGATTCCTATTTCATTATTATAACTTTTTCTGGAATATACAGTCTTTCCGCACCTTTTTAAGATACCTGCCAAAAAGTTTTTAACTGTTGTTTTTCCGACACTTCCCGTTACCCCTATTGAAACCGGGAAATATCTGCTCATATATCCTCTGGCGGCATTCATTAAAAAATCAGGCATACTGCTGCACTCGATAACAGAAATATTCAGATTATTTTTCCTGATTCTTT
>DNFX01000018.1:0-180 GCA_003486795.1 Actinomycetota bacterium | reverse complement strand
ACTGATTTTGATTTTAAAAAAACAGGTACTGAGCTGGTCCAGGAAATCAATTCACTGATTTTGATTTTTTCCATAACTTTATTTCCTGCCTCTTTCCATATTCCACTCCCTTACAATTTCCTGGTCTGAGAAATGTGTTCTGTATCCTGCAAATTCCTGATAATCTTCATGCCCTTTTCC
>DNFX01000011.1 GCA_003486795.1 Actinomycetota bacterium | reverse complement strand
TTGAAATTACAAAAACCAATAAGCAAATCAAAAAAATCTTTGATTTCTTATTAAAAACTGGCTTCATATACTTCTCCTTTTAAATACCACTTTTTTGAATATAGTAACGAAATTCGAACTCTTAAATAAAATATTTTAAATTAACATTTAAAATAATTACATTGATTGCAAAATTTATTTTTTTAAAATTCAACCTTTTGCGGAGAACCCTGTTTCCTATGTTTTATCTATATCGTCAGATTTCTTTTCTTCAAAGATTTCTTCCAGTTCTTCAAAAGGTTTGTCCTGTTCAATATTTTGTGTTTGTCTTTCATCTGGAACATTATTCTCTTTGGCTGCTTCTTTTATAACCTCATCTTTTGAAGCATCCTTATCAATTTTTCTTGGGACAAACCCTGTAGCTGTATAGTTAGTCTGAACTACTTTAAGGGAAAGATTTTTTGAGGCTGATTCTACTGCCTTCTCTCTTATTTCTCTTGTTTTCTCAGCTACATTTACCCCGGAGACAAGTTTTGAAAAAATATTAATTATTATTCCACCCTGTTTTGAGATAATCTTTACCTGTGGATTTACAACATCAGAAATTTCATTAAGACTTTCCTTTATCTGTTCTTCCGAAGTTTTTACCGTAACCATGGTGCTACCAGAAGAATCTGCAGAGATACTGGCAGTTCTGGATCTTTTTCTGTAAAATTCAAAAACAAGTATTAACAGGGCAACAGCAAAAATCAGAAATAAAATCGCCCCCAGCGCATATCTGTTTAAATTATGAGCACTGTTTATAATACGATCGGTAATATCAGACCACTCAAACAAATTGGCAAAAGTATTTACTATAGCGACCACACAGAATACTATTATGCAAATCATCATTATCGACATTATTATCCGGTTAAATATATTCATCATTATCACTTCCTTTTTTTATCTTCTGAACTAACTTTTAAAAGTCTATAGAAAATAAAGGCATAGCCAGTCATCATTTAAAATAGTAAAAATTTTTCAATTTCTGGAACATAAAAAAATGTTTCCCGTTCCACCAACTATGCTTTTATATAAAATTTTTTTAACAAAACGGCATATAAGAACAATATCGGGGTTTTATATTGTTTTATTATTTATTTCATTTCTTATAAAAGACCACACGATCTTTAAACAAAGAAAGTACTAATTTAATACTATATAATTTTTTTGCTATTATAGTTATATAATAATATTTATAATATTTTACTACTTTAAATAACATAAATGAAATTATTTAAATCAATGAGGGTAATAAATGAAAGTCAATTTAAATGTGCCAACAAGAAATTTGTTCTAAAAAAGCCTCATCCTGGCGGGCTTTTTTAAATTCTAATTTTATTTTTTATCATTATGGTTTGCAGATCATTAATTTCACAATTTAAAGGTCTCTTATTGCAGCATTTACAATATCATCTACTTTTCTTTTAAAGATATCGCTTATTTCAGGTTCCTTTGCATCTGCAAGTATTGATTTCCATTTTCTGTCTGCTTTTTCAAGCAGCTCATTATCCATATCAGATGGTTTGTAAAATTCATTTTTTCTGTAACTGGTATCAAAAAGTTCTGTATTCCAGAATATGTCTCTAAAGAAATCAGCAGTCTGTCTGCTTCCGAGATAATTAGCCTTTTCAGAAAATCCGATATCATGAATCAGATCAAGATCAATTGTCTTATCATTAACTTCTATTCCCCTGAGGAATTTGTAATATGCCTGATTAAACTCAAGATCAATCATTGCCTGGACTGGTGAAAATGCTGAAGCATTATCAAGTGTTCCGACTGGCAATGAGCTTCCTGCCGTACATCCCAGAGCCATCTGTCTGAATATTTTAAGCATAGCTGCCTGAATTCCAGGAGATTTAGCTTCAATATAGGCAGGTTCGACATTTAATACAATACCGTATTTATATCTGAATAGCTGATGAAGACCTGCATCAGTAAGTATCGCAGCAGGAGTAGAAAATCTTATATTAGTTGTATGCATATCCATCTCGCCGCTTATTGAACAGCCGAAATAAAAATGCTCAGGATATAACAGAGATGCTGCAGTTATACCACCAATTATTTCTGCAGCAGCAATAACTATACTCCCGGCCGGAGTAGCAGGAGTTGTTCCACCCAGAATGGGCATAGGTGCAAAACAGACAGGAAAACCGTATTTCAGGCTCTCCTCAAGCACACCGCAGGATCTCTGATCAATTTTTAAAGGTGATGTTGTGCAGTAAACATAAGTAATCACAGGAGGGTCTGTTCTTATTTTCTCCATATTATTATCAGCAGCCAGATATGCAAGCTCAGCCAGATATTTTACCTGTGCTGCATTATTTACTTCTACCACCCCGGGTTTTGCAGTATTTAAAAGTAAAAGCCTTGCAGATTCGATTGTTTCAGTTTTGGAATCAAATTCTGAGCACACATAAGGAATATTGACATATTTTACACAATCGAGAGAATCCCCCAACTTAATCATATCCACCTGATCTTTAACTGTCGGGTTTCTGTATCTGCCGCTCGGATAATCATAAGCCCATACTACATTAAATCCGTAATCTACACTAAAGTCATCAGGACTTGCAATATCATTTGTCCTAAGTTCCCTGCAGAAAGGATAAGTAAGAGAAGAACGTACAAGTTTGTAACGATCTTTCTGCTGCATAAGCTGCCCTTCCACTATTTCAGGCCTGAACCAGGCTCTTCTTTTCTCAAAGTCAACCTTACATCCTGATTCAGCAAGAGCTTTCAGCAAAAATAATCCGTCAATTTTTAAGCCGGTCTTCTCAAGTACATCAAGAATCGAATAATGGAGTTTGTCGAGTTCACTGTCTTCAAATAGTTTTATTATTCCTCTTAGCATTTTTTAAGAGAATTTTCAAATTTTATAAAGATTATAAGATAACGTACTTTCAGATATCTTTATGAGCAATAGTCAATGGCAGTAAGTACCATGATTTTTATAAGACTGAATACGCTATCTATATCAACATATTCGTCAATACCATGCGGATTTGCCCCCACAGGACCAAGAATAACAACTTCAGTATTGCTGACCTTCCTGAATGCAAAAGCATCAGTGGAATAAGGAATTCCTTCTTCTTTATAGGTTAGGCCAAGCCTGCTGTAAGCTTTTTTAATTGATTGCATAGCTGCATGGCAAGTGTCAGTTTTGTGCCCGTATAAAAATCTTATTACATTTTCTATTTTTGGGAAACTATTCTTAAATTCTTCATATTTTCCCAATTCCTTTTTCATAAAATCAAGAAAGTCTTTTTTGTAACTTTCCTCATCCATATATGAATAAGCTTCCAGCCAGAAATAGATATGTCCTTCTGTGGGAACAGCACCCGACTCAAGATAAGTAGAGCCTCCTGAATAAAACTGATATGTGAGCAGCTTTATTTTCAGATCTTCACTATAAGATGATGGTACTTTAATACCTTTTATAATCTCATCATATTTTTCAAGAGCAAGAGCAATTCTGCTTAACTTATAAATCGGATTACTCAGGTCAGTATCGGCGCCTATCCCGCCTACTCCTTTTTCAGATACAGTAACTTTCCAGTCAGTCCCGCCAAGTGTTTCAATTCCCACTTTAAGATTTGTCAGTTCCGGAACAATTGCAAAATCAATATCAGGGTTTCTAAGTCTTGCTGCTATTGTGCCATTGACACCCCCGTTTTCTTCATCAACAACACTTTCTGCAAAAACATTCCCTTTTAGTTTTATGTTCAGATCCTTCAGACACTGCAATGCGATAAAACCTGCAAGAGTTCCGGCCTTCATATCGGCAGCTCCTCTTCCGTACATTTTCCCATCCTTTATTTTGCCGCTATACGGATCTTCAAAAACTGTCCACTTCTTGCCATAATCAGGCATAGTATCTATATGTCCGGAAAAAGCAAGATTTCTGCCTTCGCCAAACCCTTCAAGTTTTACAACAAGATTCGGCCTGTCTTTATAATTCTTCATAACTCCGTCAATTGTAGGGAAAAAGAAAGGGTTTTTTCTGATTCCATTAACTTCATCGATATCAAACAGATCTATATTTTTTTCAGGAAAATCTTTTGAGATTCTATTATAAATAAACTCCTGTCCCTGTTTTTCATTACCTCCCGGCGGAAGATTCACTGTATTTACAGAAATAAGCCCAGATAAAAAAGACAGGATATAATCCTCTTTCTCTTTAAGCCATTTCTCTATTTCCCTGATGTCTGTCATTATTATTTACCTTATAGTTTTTTATTTTTACAATAATCCATAAACGGATAAAGTTCGCTTATGAAATTATCATGAAACTTTTTAAAATTAATACCCTACTGTCTCCCAGCATTCAAAAGGAGCGGCTATTTCCTCACTTACATAAACCTGGGTTTCCAGAATCTGAAAAATAGAACTTGGCACATAAGGAGTAACTGGTCCCAGCAGAATCAGCCTTGATGTCATTCTCTGCCATGAAACAAATGTACCCATAGTCTGAAGCGAATGAAGCTCTATCCTTACCCTGGAACGGGCAACATCGCCGGGACCAATAGTTGCTGCTTTGGGAGGCACATTGGCAATGTCGCCCGACTGGCCAAAAATACCATGCAGAGAATTCTGACAGATTGTAAGTGGATGCAGTGTTACAATCCTGGCATCCATCTGCAGGTATTCATTGATATCATCAGTTAAAAACTCCTCTGATGGATCAACAAAAGCAATATGTCCTGTCCATCCAGGGCTTGAGTAGCAGACGTCAGCTCCTCCCTCTCCCTTTTCAGTAATAAGTTTTGAATAATCTTTTATGTTCTCATTGGTAGGATAAAAAACATGATCAAGAGGCATTCGAAGTTTTTCATCTATCTGATAATAAAAATAATTCAGAAGCGAGTGTGCAAAACCTGCCTTATAGTTTGTCGGTGCTATATTACCATTTTCATCAGCCCATTCATCCATTGCAAACAAATAAACATTACGGCAATTAACTTTGTGATAATTAATGAGCTCGGCAACCGGAATATATGTTTCAGGTTCAGGATTGCCAAGTATTAAAACCTGTCGCATATCAAGATCATCCGACATTTTTATCCTCGTAAAGATATCTCCTATAATTATCGGATGAGGATTCTTAATGACCTTGATTTTCATCTTGTCATTGGAATACTTCTCAAGATCTTTACCGTGGATTTTTCTGACTTTTTCCAGTACTGCACTATCTCTGAAAGGAACAAAATCAGCTGGATTGAATTTAAAATCACTCATTTCACTTACCCCGCAACTTCTAAAACATTATAAATTTTAATACTTTAAGCTTTATGCATATAAGTCCAGACAAACACTACAATTTAATTTCCAATAATAATAATTAAACAATTATTATTCAAACAAAAAGTCTGCTTCTTGCTGTCAGCCTCCTGCCTATAAATAAAAGCAGAATCAGAATAATTCCTATTATCATATTCTGGAAATATGCTGCCACATTAAGGACAGTAAGACCTTTTGTTATTAAGGTTATTAAGAGTATTCCTGAAAATGTTTTTACAGAATCCCCATAACCTCCTCCCAGAGTAGTTCCTCCAAGCAAAACTGCAGTTATTACATAAATCGGAACATCTCCACCTATAAGTGGACTCGCTGCCGCAAGTTTTGCCGTATATAATAAACCACCGAGACTTGCAAATAAACCTGACAGAATAAAAGTCAGAAGAACTATGTTTCTGTCATTAATACCAGAAAGCTCACATGATACCCTGCTTGAACCGACACAATATAATTTTATACCGAAAATCGTTCTTTTCAGTATATACTGGATAAGAAGAGTAAGAGCTATATAGATTATAGCTATATAAGGAATATACCATATAACCCGGTTACCAAATGTTACAACAGGGTTGTTGCTGAGATGAATCGTCCCCTCTGATATTAGATTTGCAATACCCAAAAGTAAAAAATTCATTCCTATTGTTGCAATAATTGAATTGACCTTAAATCTTGTTATTATAAGACCATTTATCAATCCTATGATTATGCCTGCAAGTATCGATGAAAAAATAGCAACAGTTATTCCATAGGGCATCATTTTTATCAGCAGAAGTCCTGAGATTGACATAATACCACCGACTGAAAGGTCCAGATCCCCGACAAGTATTACAAGAGTCTGACCGATTGCAATTACTCCGTAAGCAGACATCAGGGAAAGAATTGAATTAAGGGTCTGAAGTGTAAAAAATCCTTTTGAAAGTACCGAGAAAAGTACTATGGCAATAATAATAAGAATTAAGATCCTTAAGTTGTAGAATACACTTAAAGCTGAGATATTCTTTTTATATGAATCTTCCAGTTTTTTATTTTGCATGTTTTCAGTAGCCATTTATTACCTCTGCCAAATTCATGTTTTTTAGCTTTTTATTATTTTTTTATATATCGTCTATCCAATATTTTTTGGATGATTTTCTTATTCATATCTTTTCTTTATCTGCATGTCTATGATAATAGCAATTAAAAGAACCAGGCCTTTAAAAATCGATTGCCATGCTGTAGCCAGACCCAGAAGGACCATTGCATTATTAATAAAACCTATAAGCATTACTCCTGCAAGGGTATTCATAATGCTTCCCCTGCCTCCTGAAAGACTTATTCCGCCGACAGCACATGCAGTAATCGCATCAAAATCGTAATTCCATGTAAGAGTGGGAACTACATATGACATCTGGCTTCCGACCAGAATTCCTGCAATTCCTGCAAGAACTGCATTTATTACATAAGTGGATAGCTGTATTCTGCCGAATTTAAGTCCGGTAAATCTGCTTACAAAAAGAGAGCTTCCCACTATCTTTACCTCTCTTGAATAAGCAGTAAACCTGACAACAAACCAGCAGATTACTATTATCACCGCAACTATTATTGTCTGTATGGGAATCCTGAATACGCTGTTAAGCCCTAATGCCTCAAGTATATGACTTTTACTTGCAGCACTTATGACTGCACCTGAAGTAACTATATAAATAAGAGCACCGAGTATATAGCGCATTCCAAGTGTCGTTATAAAAGCATTCATGCGCTGCATACCGATAAAATATCCGTTTATTGCTCCAATAACCGCTGCAACAAGTATGCATAAAAGAAAACTGCCGATAAAAGACAGGCTGTTTGTAGGATTAAGATTTACAATTATTGTTGAGGTAAGAAGAAGAACAGCTCCCTGGCTTAAATCAAAACCTCCGCCCAGAAAAACAAATGTAAGCCCGACAGCCACAACAGAGAAAGGACCTATGTTTTTAAATACCGTTATAAAATTTCTAAGTGAAAAAAATACCGGAGATATAAAAGACATTATTACGATAAGCAGCAAAAGTATGAGCCATACTGCATATGTCCTTATTAAATTACTTAGATTCTCATTATCTCGTTTCAGTTTGTAGGTAGCAGCTTGTGATGTCTCTTTCATTTATCATATCACCTTTATATTCATCTTTGATTTGACCTTTTACCATAACAATTACTCTGTCTGAAAGTTTACAGATTTCCTCTATTTCTGAAGATATCAGTATTATCGTCATGCCCTGTTCCACCAGTCTGTCAATAAGTTCATATATCTCTTCCTTGGAACCGACATCAATTCCCTTCGTAGGCTCGTCAAGAATAAGCAGCTCGGGCTCTGCAAACAGGCATTTACCGAATAATACTTTCTGCTGATTGCCGCCACTTAATTTTAAGGCAAGCTGGTTAAGCGT
>DNFX01000207.1 GCA_003486795.1 Actinomycetota bacterium | reverse complement strand
GGTGATTCTGGTTCTTATTCTTGTCAGCCAATACATATCCTCTACCCTTATTCACATTAATCTCCATATATAACTTGGCATTATCTGCCAATGTAGCAATGTGTAAATCCGGATTAAGTATCTCAACATCTGCATCTAGTTTTATATCAGCTGCTGTAACTACTCCCTCACCGGTCTTCTCAATGTATAAGGTCTTTGATCCGTCTACATGAAGCTTCAGGGCAAGACCTTTAATATTTAGTATGATTTCTGTTACATCTTCAACAACACCATTTATTGTAGAGAACTCATGCAATACTCCTTCTATCTTAACTGAGGTTACTGCTGCACCTGGAAGTGAGGAAAGAAGAATCCTTCTCAGTGAATTTCCTAAAGTAGTACCATACCCTCTTTCAAGAGGCTCCACTGTAAACCTTCCATAGTCATTAGTAGGAGAAATTTCTACACACTCTATCTTGGGTTTTTCAATTTCTATCATCATTAACCTCCTATTTGGGCTGTTGGGCTTTGGCTCTCAGTATAGTTTACAGTTTACAGTACTTCAGTTTACAGTTATCAACTGCTTAATATTAGTGATTTTTAACTGTAAACTGTTAACTGTCAACTGAAAATGGCCAATAGCTGATTACTTTGAGTAAAGCTCTACTATCATGTGCTCTTGTACTGGTACATCAACATCTTCTCTAGCCGGCATAGCTAGTACCGTACCTTTTAAGTTTTCATGATCTGCACTAAGCCAAGCCGGTACGACTTTACTTCCTGTAGCATCTAAAACTTCTTTGAATACTTCGTCTTCTTTGCTGCCTTCTCTTACTTCTATTAAATCATTAGGTCTCATAACATATGAAGGAATATCAACTTTCCGGGCATTTACATTAAAGTGACCATGCCTTACCAGCTGCCTTGCTTCTGACCTTGATCTGGCAAAACCAAGTCTGTAAACAACGTTATCCAATCTCGTTTCGAGTATTTTTAATAGATTTTCACCTGTCATTCCTTTTGTCTTGGCTGCCATTTCAAAGTACTTTCTAAACTGGCTTTCCAAGACCCCATAGAATCTTTTTGCCTTTTGCTTCTCCCTCAACTGAACACCGTACTCTGATAATTTCTTCTTACTCTGTCCATGTTGACCAGGAGCGTATTGTCTTCTTGATACTGCACACTTATCTGTATAACACCTTTCTCCTTTGAGAAAGAGCTTCTCACCTTGTCTTCGGCAAAGCCTGCATGAGGCTCCCGTATATCTTGCCATCTATTTTTACACCTCCAATAATTCTATTATTACACCCTTCTTCTCTTAGGTGGTCTGCAGCCATTGTGCGGGATAGGGGTAACATCTTTAATCAGACTTACTTCTAATCCTGCTGCCTGTAGTGCACGGATTGCTGCTTCCCTTCCTGATCCAGGACCTTTAACATAAACATCTACAAACTTAAGCCCATGTTCCATCGCTGCCTTTGCAGCTGTCTCAGCTGCCATTTGTGCGGCAAATGGAGTACTTTTTCTGGATCCTCTGAAACCCAGTCCTCCAGCACTAGCCCAAGACAATGCATTTCCTGCAGTATCTGTAATAGTTACAATTGTATTATTAAAAGTAGACTGTATATGGGCAATCCCGTATGGAATATTCTTTCTTTCTTTCCTTTTAATTCTTTTTTTACCAGTTTGTTTGGTTGCCAAATTTATCCTCCTAATTATTTAACTGAAACACTTTTTTTCTTAATACCAACAGAAGGTTTCCTGCCTTTTCTTGTTCTTGCATTGGTATGGGTTCTCTGTCCTCTTACAGGTAAGCTTCTTTTATGTCTTATCCCTTTATATGAATTAATATCAATAAGCCTTTTTATATTCTGGCTTACTTCTCTTCTTAAATCTCCTTCGACTTTTATATTGGTATCTATGTATTCCCTTATTTTTATAACTTCTTCTTCAGTTAAATCACTTGTTTTTCTCTGTGGTTCTATTCCCAGCTCTGATAATATCTTCTGGGCTGTTGACCGGCCAATACCAAAAATATAAGTTAGAGAAATAACAATATGCTTGTTTTTAGGTATATCTATTCCCGCAATTCTAGCCACTTATTTCCCCCTTAACCTTGTTTTTGTTTATGACGAGGATTTTTACAAATAATCATTACTTTTCCTTCTCTTCTAATTATCCTGCAATCATTGCATATTTTTTTTACTGATGGTCTGATTTTCATCTTTTTCCCTTTATTAATAAAATATTAATCATTTAAAACAAAAATTATATTAAAAAACAATATCACACGATATTTATTTTTTAATATTATTATTTAAAACTATCTATAAAATATATTTATTTTCTTCTGTATGTGATTCTTCCTCTGCTAAGATCATAAGGAGACAACTCAACTTTCACCATATCTCCGGGAAGAATTTTAATATAATGCATTCTCATCTTACCGGATATATGAGCAAGTACCTTATGTCCGTTTTCAAGTTCCACACGGAACATCGCATTAGGTAAAGCTTCCAGTATTGTTCCTTCTACTTCAATTATTTCTTCTTTCTTAGAAATGTTAAGCTCCTTTCATATTTAACAAGAAAGCAAATAATTAATTTATCAAAAACAATGGAAAAAGTCCATATTTATTTTTACTTATTCAATTCTTGTTAATATTTTCGGACCTTCAGAAGTAATTGCTATCATGTCCTCGAAATGACATGATCTTTTCCTGTCCCTGGTTACAACCGTCCATAAATCAGGTAATATTTCCACATCACTGCTGCCTTCATTAAGCATAGGTTCTATTGCTATTACCATACCTTTTTTAAGAAGCGGCCCCTGATTTTTTGGCCCGTAATTCAAAACCTGCGGATCTTCGTGCATTTCTCTTCCGATACCATGCCCCACAAAATCTTTCACAACTGAAAACCCGTTTGATAAAGCTCTTGATTCAATTGCATGAGATACATCTCCCAGTCTGTTTCCTGAAATACACTGGTCAATTGAATCATTTAACGCATCCCATGTTGTTTTCAACAGTTTTTTTGCCTTCTCATCAGAACTGCCGACCAGATAGCTTCTTGCAGAATCACCGAAGAAACCATTAAGCTTTGCCCCTACATCAATTGAAACAAGATCGCCTTCACTCAGTTTCCTTTTGCCTGGAATTCCATGTACTACCTCCTCATTTATAGAGGCACATATAGTTCCCGGGAAAGGTCTTTTGGATATTCTGCCCTGATAACCTTTAAAAGCCGGTTTGGCATTATGAGCTGTTATTATCTCCTCTGCCTCCCTGTCAAGCAATTCAGTAGTAATTCCGGGTTTGATAAGCTTTTCTAATTTTAAAAGAACATTAGCTACCAGTTCTGCAGCTTTCTGCATTATCTTTATCTCATCGTCTGATTTAATAATAATCATAAATGACTTAAAATCCTTTCAAAAATCTCTTCCTCGGTACCCTGTCCGTCAACATTAGCAAGAAGATTTTTCCTGCTGTAATATTCTATAAGGGGTTTGGTCTGCATCTCATATACCTCAAGTCTCTTTACAATTACTACTTCTGAGTCATCGGCTCTTTTTGAAAGAACACTATTACAGGAATCACATTTTAATTCTTTATCTGAAAAATCAGCTAATTTAAAAACTTTCTTACATGAATTACATACAATTCTGTTTGTAATTCTTTTGATTATTTCATTCTTGTCCAGAACAATATTAATAACCCTGTCAAGTTTAAGCTTGAGCTCCTCAAGAATACTGTCGAATTTTTCAGCCTGTTCGATAGTTCTTGGAAACCCATCCATCAGAAATCCCTTTTCAAGGTCACCGGCTTTAAATCTGTCTTTAATCATCGCCAAAATCAAGTCATCTGGAACAAGTTTCCCTGATGATACAAATTCCTGTGCCTTGCTGCCAAGTTCTGTCTTGTTACTTATTTCTGCTCTTAATATATCTCCGGTAGAAATATGGGTAATGCCAAACTTTGCAGTAATTTTTTTTGCCTGGGTGCCTTTTCCTGCACCAGGTGCGCCAAGTAAAATCAATCTCATTTTATAAAACCCTCATAATCTCTCATCATTAACTGGGATTCTATCCATTTCATTGTTTCAAGCGCTACACTCACAGCGATAATAACGGAAGTGCCTCCGAACTTGAAAGGAATATTCAGCGTATCAATTAAAATCTCTGGCAAAATAGCAATTATTGCCAGAAATATTGCTCCGGGAAGTGTAATTCTGTTCAGAATATGGGAAAGAAAATCTGATGTATTCTTTCCAGGTCGCATCCCGGGTATATATCCTCCATATTTCCTTAAATTTTCTGCAGTATCGTTCGGGTTGAATGAAATTGCAGTATAGAAATATGCAAAGACAATTATAAGAACCGAGTAAATTATTATATATACAGGATTTATCCTTCCTGCCATTGTGGGACTTAACCAGTTTGCAATGGATTGCAGCCAGGACACGTTTATAAACTGGGCAATTGTTGCCGGGAAAAGCAGAACCGATACTGCCAGGATAATAGGCATAACACCAGACTGATTAACTTTTAAAGGAATATAAGTACTCTGGCCACCAAAAACCTTTCTTCCTACTATTCTTTTTGCATACTGGACAGGTATCCTTCTCTCACCCTGCGTAATAATAATGATGGCGACTACCACTCCCACTGTCAGAACTGCAAAAAATCCTATAGATAACCAGTTTGTACCTTTAAGTCTGAAAAGACTTATAAGACTTCCCGGTATTCTTGATATGATTGAAGCAAAAATAATCAGCGATATTCCATTACCAACGCCATGGAGATTGATAAGTTCCCCAAGCCACATAATAATTGCTGTTCCTGCAGTAAGAGTAATTATTATCATGGAAACATGCATCCAGTCAAAATTCGGGATTGCGCCAAAATTCCTGAAGTAAAAAGTCATTGCCACTGACTGCATCAGTGCAAGACCTACCGTTAAATATCTGGATATCTGATTTATCTTTCTTCTTCCTACTTCACCCTCTTTTGCAAGCTGGTCAAGTTTTGGTATGACTACCTGCAAAAGCTGCATAATAATAGTTGCAGTAATATAAGGCATGATACCAAGTGAGAAAACAGAAAAATTACCCAGGGCACCACCCGAGAACAGATCAAGCATGCCCATTATACCCTGTTCAACCTGTTCAAGTATGACAGTCGCATCAACACCGGGTAATGTAAGGTTTGCACCGAATCTGTATAAGGCAAGTATTCCTATAGTAAATAGTATTCTGTTTCTTAATTCTTTAATTTTAAAAGCATTTAAAAGAGCACGAAACATTAAACTGCCTCCGCTTTACCACCAGCTTTTTCTATTTTTGATATAGCATTTTTGCTAAAATAATCAGCTTTAACTATATACTTTTTCTTCAATTCCCCGTTCCCAAGTATCTTGATTTTCGTAATATTTTTCATCAGCATTCCTACTTTTGAAAGAATCTCGAAATCGATTACTGCACCTTCCTCAAATCTTTCAAGCTGGGAAACATTAATTATATTAAACTCTTCTTTTCTGGTATTTTTAAATCCCTTCAAATGAGGAATTCTTCTTTGCAAAGGCATCTGTCCGCCTTCAAAACCAAGCCTGGTCTTACTTTCTCCGCCAGAACGTGATTTCTGTCCTTTGCTTCCCCTGCAGGAAGTAGTTCCGTGACCGGAGCCATTACCTCTTCCTACTCTCTTTCTTTTTTTAACAGAACCATAAGCTGGTCCCAGATCGCTGATATTAACCATTT
>DNFX01000264.1:1746-3648 GCA_003486795.1 Actinomycetota bacterium | reverse complement strand
TGCAACTTCATTGGATAACATAAAAGAAGGAATAGACAGATTCGAAAACTTCTGTAAAAAGATTTCATAGTTGATGTATAAGCATTATAATTTTATTATTAATATAGCTGCAGAATATATCTTTATAGTATAAATATGAAAAAAATTGAATGCATTTTCAGACCTGAAAAGTTGGATGAAGTGAAAGAAGCATTAAATAAAAAAGGTTTTACAGGTCTGACAGTTACAGATGTGCTTGGATGCGGCAAACAAAAAGGCCGTAAAGAAGTTTACAGGGGTGTTGCTTTAAATATCAATCTTTTACCAAAAATAAAAATTGAAATAGTTGTAAAGGATGAAGATGCTGAAGATGTTGCCGATCTGATTATCAGAACTGCAAGAACAGGAAACATTGGTGACGGCAAAATTTTTATAAGCAGTATAGACAATGCATACAGGATAAGAACTGGTGAATCAGGCGAATCTGCTATTTGATTTTATTAAAATAAATAACCAGCAACAGTCATAACATGAAAAGGCTAATAAAAACCGTCTTGTTTCTATGTATATCTTTTTTTATTATGATTTTCTCACCCTGCAATATATACTCCCAGGAAGACACGGATAACAAGGATAATAATAATTATCTTACTATTCAGGACGAAGTATTTCTGGTCCAGCCCTCTGTGTGCTTTATTTCTACATTCTGGTCGGCAAGAGTTTATGATGATAATACGGAAGAGTGGAGCGAACCTTATTATTACGGTCCGGTCTGTGGAACAGGATTCTGTGTTAATTCTGAGACAGGCCACATTATCACTGCAGGGCATGTTGTAGATTTGCCTTATAACACACTTAAGCGTGAAATACTGGATCAGTATATTTTAGATAAATATCCTGATGATTATTATGAATTATCTGAATCAGACTGGGATACTATTTTTATTTTTTTTAAGGTTGAAGGCATACAAAAGAGTGCTCCGGACAGGGAAATATTTGTTCAGTTTAACCAGGCTGTAGCATCTTTACCAGCTGAAAAAGATGAAAATTATGTAAGAGCAGAATTAATTGAATTAAGTGGCAGAAACGACAGGGATATTGCAATGTTGCAGATTCAGCCTATTGTGGGGAAGGCTTTGTCTGCTGCAGTTCTTGCTGATTCATCAGATATCGAAATTCTGGATCCTGTAAAAATTATAGGGTACCCCTGGACCTCTGATATTGGTCAGGACAATCCTTTGAATACTACTGTCACAAGCGGTACACTCAGTGGAAACATAATGATTGCAGGTAATCAGCTAATACAGATACAGGGAGATACCCGTCCGGGTAACAGCGGGGGACCGGTTCTTAATTCTGCCGGAGAAGTAATAGGGATAATAACTAATGCCACTGATGAAACAAATAATTATCTGAGGCCGAGCAATGATATAAAAATCATAATGGGAAAAGTCCCCAATAAAACCGGAATCATAGAAGAAGAATGGGAAAAAGGCCTTATTATGTTCAGACAGAAACATTATAATGAGGCAATAAAACATTTCAATAATGTTCTTAATCTGAATCAGACACATCTGCTTGCACAGGAATTTAAGGCAAAAGCCCAGAAAAATATTAATGACGACATCCCTCTTGCTGCGGAAGATAATGAACCGGATGATGAAATAACTACACAGGAATCGATTGTCCCCTCATCAGTTACTGCAGATATTGAAGAATCAGTGGAAAATAAAGAAGGAAAAATAAATTTTTTGACATTAATATTTATTATTTCCGGTTTTATTCTTTTTGTTGTTCTGATAGCTCTAATCCTGATTATTTTAAAGAGAAGAAAAAGCAGAAATAAAGTAATAAAAAATTCCAATATTGATGAAGCTGAAGATATAGTAGTTACTGTTGAAGAATTAAAAGCTACAAGAGAAG
>DNFX01000264.1:701-1691 GCA_003486795.1 Actinomycetota bacterium | reverse complement strand
AATTTAGAAAATAATTTTTATTTATTAAGCAGTATAATATTTAATAAAATACCAATTATTTTTTTTAAGAATCAGAATGGAAAAATCCCAGAATAAAACCGACTACAGAGAAAAGCTGAGAAATCTATATAAATTCAATGAAATTTTATTGAAAAATTCACCTGTAGCTATTGAAGTTTTAAATCCTGATACCTCAATTAAATATGTAAATCCTGCTTTTGAGAAACTGACCGGTTTTGATTCCAGTGAAATAATAGGAATAAAATCACCATACCCCTGGTGGGATAAGGATAAGATATCGGAAATTATGGAAGTATTTAAGAAGCTGGTATCAGGTGAATTATCAAAAGCTGAATTATTTTATAGGTCAAAAAAAGGAAAAAAGCTGAGAGTAGTAATTACATGCAGTATTTTCAGAGAGAATGACAGACTCAGATATTATATTGCAAATATAGTTGATGTTACTGAAGAAAGAAAAAAAGAGAAAAAACTTGAATATGCATCTTTTCATGATAATCTTACAGGCATCTATAACAGGGCATACTTTAATGAAGAAATCAAAAGACTGGGCAGAAGCAGGCTTTATCCTGTCAGCATAGTAATCGGAGATATAAACAGTTTAAAACTTATAAACGATGTTTTCGGGCATGACAAGGGAGATATTCTTTTAAAAAAAACAGCAAAAATAATAAAAAAATGCTGCAGAAAAGAGGACATAGTATCAAGATGGGGAGGGGATGAATTTTCAATAATATTACCTAAAACAGATAAGGAAACTGCAAAAAAAATAATTTCAAGAATCAAAGAAATCTGCACGCATGAAAATATAAATGAATTACCCATAAGTATTTCGCTGGGTTTTGCAACTATAGAAAACACAAAACAAAATATAAAACTGATAATCAAAAAAGCTGAAGAAAGAATGTATGATACAAAACTTATGGAAAGTGAGCATGTAACCAACCTTATCATAAATGAGATTGAAGACCT
>DNFX01000264.1:0-664 GCA_003486795.1 Actinomycetota bacterium | reverse complement strand
AATCTTAAAAAAAGTGAAATAAGCAATCTTGAATTTTTATGCAAATTTCACGATCTAGGTAAAATAACCATTCCGGAAAGTATAATAATGAAGGCAGGCAAACTGATTGAAAAAGAGTATGAAATAATAAAGAAAAACCCAGTTATGGGCAGCAGAATAGTTGGGGCTTCTCCCAAAATAGCCCATATATCCGAACTTATTCTTTCCTATCATGAGAGATGGGATGGGAAGGGTTACCCGAGAGGATTAAAAGAAAAGGAAATACCATTACTTTCCAGGCTTTTTTCAATAATAAATAGTNNAGTTCGATCCGGAACTTGTAAATGCGTTTATAAAAACGATCTGATACTTTTTCCAAAGGAAAATCTGTATTTTTTCTTGTTACCGGATTATAAGTAACTCTGATTACCTCATCCATTCCCTTGATACAGAATTTGCTGTAAATTCAATCATCATCAGATTATTTTTTATTTTATAATCTTTATTAGAAATTAATTAAAAAAATAAATAAAATAGTTTATCGGATTTAATATTATTAATAACCATGAAAAGGGAGAATAATGGAAAAAATAAATATCAGTACATACAAGCCTGGGAAAATAGTATGTGTAGGAATGAACTATAAAGGGCACGTGAGCGAACAGGATGGCAGATTTCCAGACAA
>DNFX01000132.1 GCA_003486795.1 Actinomycetota bacterium | reverse complement strand
ATAAATTTTTATAAAATCCCATTAAACTATATTTTTTTAACTATATAAATTTTTCCTTTACATGAAATCATTTGAACAATAAAGATCAGATACAATCAATATGATCATATATTTGAACTAAAACATGTAATTTTAAATAAAGCTCAATTAACCTCTGTTTTATTAAAGCAATATAGATTGTTCCTCTTTTAATTTGATTTTGTTGATTAAAATGAATCTCCAGTGGAAACAAAGGGGTGGGAGAAATATATAAAAAGGATAGCTTAACATAGGATATTAGAGTGATTAATTGAGTGACAACAACGGAGCAACACCTTTGAAGTACGACGAAAACACCAGAGCCAAAAAATTCTCTGAAGTTTCTGACAAAGATGAGCTTCAATATACTATTGCTTCAACTGTAGAAGATTTTATTTCAAATAAACAATCTTCATTAGATGACTTATTTGACGAACTTCTTTTATCAAATTCTATTTTTAAAAACAAAGAAGTTTTACGCCATTCGTATACACCTGAAATATTACCACACAGAAAAAATGAAATTGAAAAACTTGCTGCAATTTTGGTATCTGCACTCAAAGGCGAGACACCTTCAAATATATTTGTTTATGGTAAGACTGGAACAGGTAAAACTGTAGTCGTAAAATATGTTGGAAACGGGCTTGTAAAGAAAGTTGGTGGTAAGGCTTTTTTGAAAACATCTCCAACAATAGATTGTAACACGGGACTCCCAAAACCAGATCTTTGTTCGAATATCAAGATGGACATGCCCATTACTTTTATTTATATCAATTGCGAAGTTGTCGATACACAGTATAGACTTTTATCAAAATTATCTGAATATTTTGGTCAGTCA
This sequence comes from Actinomycetota bacterium, assembly GCA_003486795.1. The sequence continues at coordinate 2,481 of DNFX01000132.1, read as the reverse complement.
GTTCCTCTCACGGGTTGGCCTACAGATAAAATTTATGATGTTTTTTCACAGAGCCTCGATAGTGAAAAGAAGTTAGTTATAATTATTCTTGATGAAGTTGATCAACTCCTTAAAAAAGGAAGAGACGATGTTCTATATAATCTAACGAGAATTAATGGGGATTTAGAAAATGCTAGGGTTAGTATAATAGGCATTTCAAATGATTTAAAATTCATTGAGTTTTTGGACCCTAGGGTAAAGAGCTCACTTGGTGAAGAAGAAATTATATTTCCGCCATACGATGCCCCACAACTTATGGATATTTTAGAAGACAGATCAAAAATATCTTTTAATGATTCGGTAATAACTCCTGGTGTAATCCCTCTTTGTGCCGCTTTCGCTGCCCAAGAACATGGAGATGCTCGAAGAGCTCTTGACTTATTAAGAACTGCTGGTGAAATTGCTGAAAGGCAGAATGCTAAAAAAGTTACAGAGCCTCATGTCAGAGTCGCAAAAGATAGGATAGAGCAGGACAGAATATCTGAAGTAATAAAAACACTTCCAACTCAATCGAAACTTATACTTTATTCCGTTTACCTTCTTGAAAAATACATGCCTGGAGAAATTATTACAGGGGATGTATTCAACATATACAAAGATTTAAGCAAAATCTTAAAACTTGACGTTCTTACCCAAAGAAGAGTATCTGATTTAATATCTGAGCTGGATATGCTTGGAATACTAAATGCTAAAGTTGTAAGCAAGGGAAGGTATGGGAGGACAAGAGAAATATCTTTAGGCGTCCCACCTACTCAGATAAAATCGCTTCTGGAAAATGATTTTAAAATAAAGAAAGTATCTAGCTATGTTCCACCAATTCAACATAGACTTATATAAAATAGAATATAAAAAAGAAAAACTAAATTATTTGATATTAACTTTTAACGCTTTTTCTTTTTCTTCTGCTTTCTTCATTGTTATCTCAAGTATACCATTGTCAAATCTAGCTTCGGTTTCCTCAGGTTTAATTCCAGAAGGTAAAGGAATTGATCTGTAAAATCCTTGATACCTTCTTTCTTGGAAGAAATATCCTTTTTTCTCATCCTCTTCTTTATTTTCATATTTCTTTTCAGCTTTTATTTCAATCGAATCTTCTGTTACTTTTATGTCAATGTCATCTTTTGTGATACCTGGGATTTCTAGATCCATTATAAATTCATTTTCAGTTTCTTTTAGATCTGTCAAAGGTCTTCTATACCTAACTACTTCACCCTCTTTTGATTCACCTGAGGTCAGTAATGGCGTTCTTCTCCAAAATTCAGGAAACGCTCTCTCAATTTCTTCCTGCATTTTTCTCATATCTTCCATAACATCAAACCAACTCATTTAAATCACCTCTTTATTTTCTACACTATATGTTAACCTAACTTTAGGTATATAAATCTTTCGCTTTCAATTTATATGGTGCTAATTATGCAAATTAATAATTCAATGAAAGAATAAATATGTAAAATGATATGTGATAAATATTCCACAGAAATTATTATAAATATTACCGTTTTCTGATTCTTATGGATGAAAAATCTTCTACAAATAAAGGTGCTTCCTGCTCAACTGGCGGGTGCCCACTATGTACCAGAGATGGCATGATTTTAGCAGGGATAGGTATTGTCGTAGCATTTCTCATGCCACCTCCCTTTGGTTTTTTAGGATTTATAATATTTGGATTAGCATATTTCTTACCATCATTAAAAAAGCTAAAATTACAAAAAAATCTTAATTAATTTTTTATTTAATTCTAGAGCTATTGATAACCTTTTAATATTGAAATAATATTTTCTTTTGTGGTAAAATGAGTGAAGATTTACACAAACTTGCGCTTAAATATACTCTTATTAACGCCTTTCAGTATGGAGGTACTCCAAATTCTAAGGCCGTTACTGGAAAAATTATGGCTGAAGTGCCCGAGATGAGGAGACAGGCAAAAGATGTAATTGTGGCTGTGGAAGACGCTATCAATCAAATTTCAAAAATGTCCAACAAAGACATTGAAAATAGGTTGATGGAAGTATATCCTGAACACTTTTCAGAAAAACTAAAAGAGAAGGAATCCCCAAAAGAACTTCCACCGCTTGAAGGCGCAGAAATGGGAAAGGTAGTGACAAGACTCCCTCCAGAGCCAAACGGCTATCCACACATAGGGCACGGGATGTCATTTTACTTTAATTATTATTATGCTAAAAAATACAATGGCAAAGTTATTTTAAGATTTGATGACACAAATCCCAAGAAGGAAAAACTTGAGTACTACGATGCCATCAAACAAGATCTAAAATGGCTCAAAATAACTTGGGATGAGGAGCGAAATATGTCTGATGACATGGAACTTTACTATAAGTACGCTTTAGATCTTATCAATATTGGCAAGGCCTATATTTGTAATTGCGACTCAGAATATATATCAAAGCTTAGATATGAATCAAAAGATTGTCCTTGTGTTTC
>DNFX01000071.1:2640-8709 GCA_003486795.1 Actinomycetota bacterium | reverse complement strand
CTGGAAGAACAGCTTAAAAAGGCAGGGCTTGATGTAATAATTGATGATACAGGAAACAAAATAGGAGGGGAGGCAGGCAATATTATTGCACGCTTTACGCCAAAATTTATAAAGAACAATCAGCCCATATTTCTCAGTGCACATATGGATACTGTTATGGTTGAAAAAGAAATAATTCCTTCTATTTCTGATGATATGTTAATAAGGAACAAAAACAATAAAGACATACTCGGTGCTGATGATAAGGCAGCCATAGCCGCAATAATTGAAGCAGTAAAAGTTATAAATGAATATGAACTTCGTACAGGAATTATTTATATCATATTTACTGTCGGGGAAGAAACAGCATTACTTGGTTCAAAAAATATCAATATGGATAATATTGAATCTGATATCGGATTTGTATTTGATGCTGATGGCAAAGTCGGAACTATAATTAATAAAGCTCCTTTTCATAACAGGATTGATCTTAAAATAACCGGAAAAGCTTCCCATGCAGGAGTGAGTCCGGAAAAAGGAATTAACTCAATAAAAGCAGCTGCTTTTGCAATTTCAAATACATTTTCAGGTAGAATAGATGATGAGACTACATGTAATATCGGTAAAATAGAAGGAGGAACTGAAACTAATGTCGTTCCTGAAACCACAACTGTAAGTATTGAAGCAAGGAGTATGAATGAAAATAAACTTGAAAAAATAACAAATCAGATAATTGAAAACTTTATTAAATCAGCTGCTGAATACAGTGCAAAACTGGAATATAAAGTTTTAAGAGAATATGACGGTTACGAAGTTGATGAAAATAATATAGCTGTCAGAATTGCAAAGAAAGCGATTGAAAAAATAGGAATCACTCCCAGACTTAAACCCACAGGTGGAGGAAGTGATACAAATAATTTTAATTCAAAAAATAAAATTGCAGTCAATCTTACTACCGGTTTTGAGAATTGTCACTCTGTTGATGAATATATACCATTTGATGAATTAAAAAAACTGACAAAATTGATAATAGAAATTTGCACATTTGAAGAAGGGTAACATTTTGAATTTTGAAAATGAATTAAAAAATGATGAAAAACTTATTGAAAAGAAAATAAAATCTCAGGTTGTTTTTAAGGGAAAAATAATAAAAGTATATTTTGATGAAATTTTATTGCCCAATGATAAAAAAGCTACAAGAGAAAAAGTATGGCATCCAGGAGCAGTGGGAGTAGTGCCTGTAAATGATAAAAATGAGGTAATTTTGATAAGGCAGTACAGATATCCTGTTGAAGAAGTACTGGTAGAAATTCCTGCTGGCAAACTGGATAAAAATGAACTTCCACAGAAATGTGCAGAAAGAGAGCTTCAGGAGGAGGTTGGAGCAACTGGTGGAAAACTCATACATCTTACTTCTTTTTTAACTACTCCTGGTTTCTCCAATGAGTTGCTTCATCTTTTTATAGCAGTTGATTTTAAAAAAAGCAAAAATAACCCGGATGATGACGAATTTTTACAAGTAATAAAAGTCCCACTGGATAAATGTATTTCATGGATTTATGATGGTACTATTAAAGATGCAAAGAGCATAATAGGCATTTTGATGGCAAGAGATTATTTAAGAGGAATTATTAAAAATTAATTCATAATCCTGTGTGGGCACATATAAATTCTAAAAATGAATGATGAATCAGAAACACAAAAAAACGCCAGACTTATAAACGAGTTTAAGGATTTCCTTAAATTTGAAAAAATGCTTTCAGATAACACAATAAATTCATACAGCAGGGATATTCTTATTTTTTTTGATTATCTGAAATCAAAAAAAATTAAGGTTTTGAAAATAACATATGAAGAAATTCTTGAACTATTAGAAAATCTTCATAATAAATATACTGAATCTACAATATCAAGAATGCTTTCTACAATAAGAACTTTTTATAGATTTGCATTAAGAGATGGTTTTATAAAATCTAATCCTTTTAATGAAATAAAAAACCCGAAAAAACCGTTAAATCTGTTGGAAGTTTTAGATGAAAATGATGTAAATAATTTTCTGAACAATATACCGTATTCTTCAAAATTACAGTTGAGAGACAGGGCAATGTTTGAACTGATTTATTCATCAGGCTTAAGAGTCAGTGAAATTGTAAATCTGAAATTAAATGACATTGATTATGAAAATTCTATGATAAGGTTTGTAGGGAAGGGAAATAAAGAAAGAATAGTACCTATAGGAAAAACATCACAGAAATTTCTTTTATCTTACATAAAGACTGCAAGACCAAAGATACATCCTTTAAATGTAAATAAAAAAACAAGTGAATATATTTTTTTAAATAAAAACGGAAATAAATTAACCAGACAGGGGTTCTGGAAAATATTAAAAAATTATGAAAAAAAAATAAATCCAGAAAAAAAAATGTATCCCCACCTTTTCAGACATTCTTTTGCAACACATCTCCTTCAGAATGGTGCAGATCTCAGGCTGGTGCAGGAACTGCTTGGGCATAGCAGTATATCCACCACTCAGATTTATACAAATATTAATAAAAATTTTATAAAAGAATCTTTTTTTAAAAATCATCCTAGAAATAAAAAATCCATTAAATAAGTATCTTAATTTAAGTTTTTGGCAAAAAGGTTGTATAATTGGCAAAATTATTTTAAATTTCTTTATCTAGAAAGTAGAAAAAATGTTTGAAAATATTTTTATAGAATTCAGAAGTTTCATATTGCAGCTGCTGATAGCGATTCCAGGGATTTATCTTGCAGTTATTCCCCATGAAGTAATGCATGGATACATTGCTTTGAAGAATGGAGATTATACCGCCAAAAATATGGGAAGACTGACAATGAATCCATTAAAACATATTGATATAATCGGGAGTATAATCTTACCAATACTTCTGATTCTGTTAGGTTCTAATATTATTTTTGCCTATGCCAAACCTGTTCCTGTAAATCCGACATATTTCAGAAATTTCAGAAAAGGACTGAGAAACACATCTTTAGCTGGTCCAGGAACAAATCTTGTTGTAGCTTTTTTAATAGGATCAGTTTATGGATTGATAATACTTATTTATTCTGCAATATCTAAACAGCCGGCAAGCATAATATTTGCCCAGGGTCTCAACTTTTCCTTTATCACCCAGACTTCTTTTAGTTTTTTTGGTGTGATAAGCGCTATGTTTGTTTATGCCATAAGAATAAGTATTTTTCTTGCAATTTTCAATTTTTTACCAATCCCTCCGCTTGATGGTTCAAAAATAGTAGCTTCTTTCCTGCCCGAAGGAGCTATGTACAGGTACCTGAGTATTGGAAGAATAGGTTTCTTTCTGATATTTGCCATACTCATGTTTTTCGGGAGATTTTTCTGGGCATTTTTAAATCCTGTTATTAATTTCCTATTTTTAAACCTTGGTTTCTGGTGGAGATTTTTCTTAAATTAAATATTTTATTATAAATTTATCTAAAACTTCAGGAGCATAATAAATGGTTGAAAAAAAGATAATGCTGACCGGTTTCAGACCTACAGGAAAGCTTCACCTGGGGCATCTGCATGGTAATATTGTTAATATGCTAAAATATCAGCATGATTATGATAATTACTTTTTCCTTGTTGACTGGCATGCTTTATCTACAGAATATCAGAATCCGGTAAATATAAAAAACAATCTGATTGAATGCGCTATTGATCTGCTGGCACTTGGCATTGATCCGGAAATAACCCATCTTTACAGACAATCCGATATCAACGAAATATCAGAACTGACACTTTATCTTTCAATGATAACACCGCTTTCTTGGCTGGAAAGATGCCCTACCTATAAAGAGCAGGTAAAAGAACTTAAAACCAGAGATATTTCCACACTTGGTTTTCTCAGTTATCCTGTTCTGATGGCAGCTGATATATTAATTATAAATGCTGATATTGTTCCGGTTGGTGAAGATCAGCTTCCACATCTTGAACTTACCAGAGAAATTGCAAGAAGATTTAATAGCTTTTATGGTGATTATTTTAAAGAGCCAAAAGAGCTATTATCCAGAGCAACAAGGGTGATCGGAACTGATGGAAGAAAAATGTCCAAAAGTTACGGAAACGCTATCTTTCTCTCAGATGATTATAAAACAATAAAAACAAAATTAAGACAGATGATAACCGATCCATCAAGAATACATATAACTGACCCGGGACACCCTGAAATCTGTAATGTTTTTTCGTTTTACAAAATCTATGCCAGTGACGAGTTAGAACAGATAGAAAGCAGATGCAGAGAGGGAAGAATAGGCTGTATCAAATGCAAGGATGAAATTGCAGACAGAATATATGATTCACTCAGGGATTTCCAGGAAAAAAGAAAAATACTGGAATCTGATCCTGATTATATTGTAAAAGTTCTCAGGAATGGAAAAGAATATGTTAAAAATGTTGCCTCAGGTACAATAAAAATAGTAAGGGAAAAACTGGGAATTGAATGATATATATAAAACCGGTCAGAATGCTGATTTCATAATTGACCTTGATTATTTTAGCGGACCTTTAAACATTTTACTTGACCTAATATCAAAGAAAAGAGAGTTCATTTACGAAATAAAAATAATTGAAATAATCAGAGATTTTCTTAAATTCATAAATACAGACGGAAAAAAAACACTTGATGAACTTTCAGGTTTTGTTTATATAATATCGATAATGCTTGACATAAAATCCAAATCATTGATTCCTTCCAGAAATGATAACAATGTGCAGGAAGATAGTGATGATAGTCTGAAGATATTGAAACTGAGGGATGAAGAGTATAGAACATTTAGGAAAATAAGCATGTATTTTTCTGAATTAATTGAAAATGAAGAAGTTTATTTTATAAGAGAAGCAGCTGTCGAAGAACAATTTCTTGATTTTTTCAATGAGGTATTTAAAAAAATAAAAGCAGAAGATCTTCAGAATATTGCGTCAAGATTATTATCCGTAAAACAGGAAAAATTTAATATTGCTGAATTCTACAATAAAAAAATTACCAGAAACATATTTCAGGAAATAAACAGAATAAAAACTGTTTTAAAATCAAAAGATAATATTTCTTTTAAAGAGCTTACCAGTGATTATAAAGATCTTATCGATATAGTTATTTCTTTTTTATCTATTCTTGAACTTTATAAAAATGAGGATATCGATATTGAACAGTTTGAAATATTCGGAGAAATAATAATAAAGAAGATTGCAGTCTGATTCTAAAAATAAAATTCCTAACATTATTTTAAAATGATTGAAAAAGAAAAAGAATATTTTCTGTCATCATTATACGATGAACTGATGGAAAGCAGACCGGATATAAAAACCTGCGTTGAAGGAATATTATTTATATCTGAAAAACCTGTGACAATTTATGAAATATCAAAAGTGCTGAATTATGAGAAAAAGGTAATTCAGGAAACAATAAACCTGCTGGAAGATGAATATCTAAAAAATAACAGAGGCTTTGTGATCAGAAAAATAGGAAACGGTTACAGAATGTACAGTAATCCTTCCTTAAAGAACATCCTTAAAGATTTCGTAAATACTTCACAGAAAATCCATATTACCCAGGCTGCACTGGAAACACTTGCGATAATTGCATACAAACAGCCTGTGACAAGACAGCAGATTGCTGAAATAAGAGGAGTCAAGACAGACAGTATTGTAATTAATCTGGTAAACAAGGGGCTGGTAAGAGAAGCGGGAAAGATGAAAATACAGGGCAACCCGATACTTTACAGGACAACTTCAAAATTTCTTGAAATTATAGGTCTTAAAAGTCTTGATCAGCTGCCCGAACTGAATATAAAGGATGATGGATAATTGTTAATGAGAATATCCAGATTTCTTTCCAGTGCAGGAATAGCGTCAAGAAGAAAGAGTGAATCTCTGATTCTTGATGGAAAAATAACTGTAAATGGAGTAATTGTAAAAGATCTGAGTGCCAGAATAGATACTTGCAGGGACAAGGTTAAATTTCTTGATAAGGAAATTTTGCTACAGGAAAAAGTATATCTGGCATTGAATAAGCCACCTGGTTATTTAAGTACTGTAAAGGATAATTTTAACAG
>DNFX01000071.1:0-2572 GCA_003486795.1 Actinomycetota bacterium | reverse complement strand
AAATCATACGAAATAATCCTGGATAGGAATCTTGAAAAAGGCGATTTCGTTAAAATGATTAATGGTGTTTTTATTGACAATCAGAAAGTAATAATTTCAGAATTAAAAACATTTAAACTTAAAAATGAAAAATGCAAAGTAAAAATTACTATTCATGAAGGCAGGAAAAGAATACTAAGAAAGCTTTTTGATTCTCTGGGATATAAAGTCATTGATCTTAAAAGAATAAAAATTGGTGAATTGTCCCTGGGTAATCTCAGGGAAGGCAGGTACCGTACACTTGACGGTGAAGATATAAATAAAATCTTTAAAAAAATGCAGCGATATCGAAAAATATAGATAATTAAAATAATTTTTATTATTTTTGATTATAATTATGAAATATATTTATTAATATTTTGCTTGGAGAATAAGTGTTAACTGTAAACAGCCAAGCTTAGATAGTACAATTAAAAAAATTCTTAATCATTCAGAAGGTTTTTAAAATGAAAAATATAAAAAATATCTCTATAATAGGCCTGGGGCTGATAGGTGGCTCACTTGCCATTTCTCTGAAAAATATATCCAGAGATATTATCATTACCGGCTTTGACCGGGATCCGGAATCAGTAAATATAGCCTTATACAGAAAAATAATAGATAAAGCAGCAGATAATTATAAAGATGCTGTATCTGAGGCAGATTTAGTTATTATTGCAACGCCTGTCAGAATGATTGCTGATATTGCCTCTGAAATAAAAGATCATCTCAAAGCAAATACCATAGTTACCGACGTAGGAAGTGCAAAATTAAATATTGTTGAAAAAATAAACAAAATATTTCCCAAAGGTGTAATTTTTATTGGTGGTCATCCTATGGCAGGTTCAGAAAATGACGGAGTTCTGAGTGCAAAATCAGATCTTTTTTTGAATACATATTATATTCTTACACCTACAGATTCAACAAAATCAGAAGCACTGGTAACTTTGCATAATTTATTCACAAAAATAGGAGCAAAAGTAATAACAGTTTCACCAACTGAACATGACAAAATAGTTTCGCTTATCAGTCATCTCCCTCATATACTTTCAACCAATCTTGTTGCACTTGTTGACAGCAAACAAAAGACTATAAAAAATCTTTTCAAATTATGTGCCGGTGGTTTCAGGGATATGACAAGAATTGCTGCTTCAAATCCAAAAATGTGGGTTGATGTCACTCTGGAAAATAAAGAAGAAATAATTAATTCAATAGATGATTATATTGATTTCCTTAACAGATTTAAGGAAAGCCTGATAACCGGAAATGAAGAATATATAAAAACCCATTATGATAGCGCAAAAGAAGCACGGCTCAATCTGCCTAAATATATTGATAAGGATATATCAAAACTTTATGAAGTAAGAGTTGAAATGTCTGACGTAAAAGGTGTTCTTAGTGAGATTACACTTGCCATCAGTTCTGCTGGTGTAAACATAGAAGATATTTCAATCTTTCACTCAACAGAAATACTTGGAAGAGGAATATTAAAAATACTGGTTCATGGTGAAAATGCCGGTGCCATATCGAAGGAAGCACTTGAAAGATTAGGCCATGAAGCAAGCATACGAAAAGTAATCGGTAATGATGAATAATAAAGAAAACAAAATAGATATAAAAGGACCTTACAGTATTAACGGAGTCATGGAAGTCCCCGGAGATAAATCCATTTCTCACAGATCTGTAATAATATCCTCACTTGTCAGCCAGAAAATCACTATTGAGAATTTTTTATTATCTCAGGATTGTATAAAAACACTTAATATAATGGAGAAATTAGGTATTAAGTATAACCTGGACAACTCATGTCTTTCCATATATGGGTGCGGAATTGATGGTTTTAAGGAACCCGATGATATTCTATATGTGGGAAATTCAGGAACTACAATCAGGCTTCTGACCGGACTCTTAAGCACTTGTAATTTTTTATCTGTTTTAAGTGGCGATTCTTCAATAAACAACAGACCGATGGACAGGATAATAAAACCTTTAAGGGAAATGGGTGCTGATGTTTTTGGAAGAGCAGATAATAGCAAAGCGCCTCTGGTTATATTCGGCAGAAATTATCTGAAGGGAAAAACTTTCAGGTTTGATATTTCAAGCGCACAGGTAAAATCATGCCTCCTTTTTGCAGGATTGTCTGCAGAAGGAATTACAGAAGTAATTCAGCCATTTCCATCCAGGGATCATACTGAAAGAATGCTTGAATATTTCGGTGCAGAAATTGAGTACAGTAATGGTAAAAATATAAAAATAAGAAAATCCAGCCTGAAAGGAAGGAATTTATATATACCTGGTGATTTTTCTTCTGCAGCTTTTTTTATCATTGCAGCTCTTGTTCTTGATAACTCAGAAATTATAATCAAGAATGTGGGCGTAAATCCCACAAGAGCATATCTGCTCGATATTTTAAAAAAAATGGGTGGGAATATTGAAGTAAATAATTACAGGATTATTAATAATGAACCTGTTGCAGATTTAAAGATATCTTCCAGTTATTTAAAAGCAACTGATATAGATAAAAAACATATTGCCAATATTATTGATGAAATTC
>DNFX01000034.1 GCA_003486795.1 Actinomycetota bacterium | reverse complement strand
TGCAAAAGTGCTTATGGAAAAACCGAATGTACTTCTTCTCGATGAACCGACAAATGATCTTGATATCCAGACCCTTGAAGTGCTGGAAGAATACTTAAGCTATTTCAGGGGCGTTGTGTTGATTTCCTCACATGACAGATATTTTCTTGAAAAAACAACAGACAGACTTATTGCCGTAAAGGGAGACGCTAAAATTGAATTTTTTACAAGCGTTGAGACATATAATAAAAGCCTGCCGTCAAACAGGCAGAAGACGGTAAACAAGAAAACGGCAAAACAATATTCAAAAAGCAGTAATAAAAATATACCAGAAGAAGCAGCGCAGGATGGCTACACAAAAAAATCGGAGCAGATAAAGCAGATAAAGCCGGACCATCCGGAGCAATCAGTAAAAACAGATAGGCTGGCAAACAAAACGCAGCCATTAGAAACTAAGGGAACAGGAAAAACAGAACAATCATCATCGCAAACAGAGCAATCAGAAAAGCCCTTACAGAAAAACACAGGCGGCCAGAAATCCGGAATTTCACCAAAGCCCAAATTCACTTACAATGAAACAAGGGAATTTGCAACAATAGATGAGGAAATCGAAAAACTTGAGAGAATGCTCGATGAGATAACTGCAGAAATGGAAAATAACTGGTCAAATCACATCAAAATAAAGGAACTGACTGAAAAGCACACAAAACTTCAGCAGGAGCTCTCCCTGAAAATGCAGAGATGGGTATATCTTAATGAAAAAGCCGAGCAGATAAAGTCATTTGGCAATAATAGCAATAGTAAATAATCAGAACCCAAGTCTCCTAATAACAAACAGCCTGATAACGCATGATAAATATAATAATAAGAATAATCAGGCATAATAAGAATAATCAGGCAATAAACCTCAAAGCAATAACCGGCATATAGTCAATAATAAATATTCTTAGATAATATGCGCACTTAATTTAATATATAATTTTTTATAATATAAATATTTTAATTATGTCAGAATTTTGAATTATTGTATTTTTTCTATATAAATTTATGAATTATTGTATTTTTCTTATATAGTAATTATATTTAAGAAAAGAATTTATATTAATTTTCTCTAGCAAGAAAGAGACTTTTTTTATAGAAAAGAAATGAAAAATAAAAAAATAGCAATTCCTGTTTATTCAATAATCGCATTACTGTTTTCAGTAGTATTTTATTTTTTATCACAATATAATTTTCTCCTTTACCACATAATTGTTGAGTTCATCTCTATATCGATAGGAATTTCTGTTTTTGTAATTGCCATAAATACCATCAACATTACTTCCAATGTCTTTATTCTTTTAATAGGAACTACATTTTTTACAAGCGCTATTCTGGATTTGCTGCATACAATTGTATTTAAAGGCATGAATATTCTACCTTTCAGCAGCACTAATATTGCCTCACAACTCTGGATTAGTGCAAGATTTGTACAGGCAGTAGGTCTTCTTGCAGGAGCATTTATCATTAATATGATTGTAACAAAAAGGTGCAAGATACTCATTTCTTTGATTTTCTCGATTTATTTTATACTTTCAGTCGTTTTTATAATGTTTTTAAGGATTTTCCCCACTACTTTTATTGACGGACAGGGTCTTACATTATTTAAAAAGATAATGGAATACATAATAATATTTATCCTTTTACTTGCTATTGTATTTTATTCGATTAACAGAGAAAAGCTGGGAAAAAAGGTTTTTATTATGTAGTTGCTTCAATTGGTTTTTTTATTTTAAGCGAGTTTTTATTGCTTTAATTCACTGATTAAAGTGATTAGGGTTATTAAAGGAACCTAAGTTATTAAGAAGATTTGGATTTTTAAAGAGACTTGTGATTTTAAAAAGTTTAAATTTATAAAACAATACGCTGAAATGATAAAAAAATACTGGATCAGGAAATTATTTATATTATGGGAACTGCCTCAGCTGGTTCTCGGATTGTTTTTTTTGCTTTTTATATCATTTAAAAAAGATGGGGTAAAGAGATTAAGATATAAAGATGCTGATATTTATTTTGTGAAAGGATTCCCCGGAGGGATTTCACTTTCAAGCATTATAATTCTTAATAAAATAGAGGCATTTCTTCTTGACTCATATTCCATTAAAAGCAGGCGCTCTGTAGTCCATGAATACGGACACAGCATACAGTCTTTATGGCTCGGGTGGCTTTATCTCCCGCTGGTGGGCCTGCCGTCACTTATTCGCTCAATATTATGGAGAAAATCCAAAAGAGAAAGCCGGCATTACTATAAAAGATTCCCTGAACACTGGGCAGATACGCTTGGGAAAAGATATATCTAAATATATCTGATAATAAAACATTGATGCTTCAGAAGTCTGAGGGATATTGCAATCATTTACTTAAAAACTGCCAAAAAGCCCCTGGGCTTGCTTTTTAAAAGAAGAATCCTCATTTTAAAAAAACAAACGGACTTTAAAGCCTAATCAGATTTTTAAAAGCTAACCTGATTTTTTGATTTTTGCCCATTCATCCTTCAGCGTGACTGTTCTGTTAAATATGATTTTTTCTTTTGTGGAGTCGATGTCTGCGCAGAAATAACCTATTCTTTCAAACTGATATACATCTCCCGGTTTTGCATTCTGAAGCGATGGTTCAAGTCTGCAGTCTCTTAAGATTTTAAGTGAGTCCGGATTTAAATTATCTTTAAAATTGCCGCCCACTTCCGTCTTATAGGGATTTTCAACTGCAAACAAATGATCATAAAGCCTCACTTCTGCAGGTATTGAGTGTTTTCCGCTTACCCAGTGAAGGGTCGCTTTTACTTTCCGGCCGTCAGGCGCATCCCCTCCCTTTGTCTGAGAGTCGTAGGTGCAGTGTAATTCAAGAATATTGCCCCTATCATCTTTTACAACACCTTCACATTTTATGAGGTAGGCATATCGCAGACGGACTTCCCTTCCGGGGGCAAGCCTGTAAAATTTGCTTGGCGGCTCTTCCATAAAATCATCTCTTTCTATATAGATGACTTTGGAAAAAGGTACTTTTCTTGTACCGGCTCTGTCATCTTCCGGATTATTTATTGCTGTCAGTTCCTCCTCTTCATTTTCAGGATAATTGTCTATTATGACTTTTAAGGGATTAAGGACTGCCATAGCCCTTAAGGCATTTTTATTTAAATTCTCCCTTATTACATATTCAAGAAACGCAAAATCTACGGTGCTGTCTGCCTTTGCAACCCCTATCTGCGAACAGAAATTCCTTATTGCCTCGGGAGGATATCCTCTTCTTCGCATACCCGATATTGTCGGCATTCTCGGATCGTCCCAGCCGCTTACATGTTTTTTCTCAACAAGTTCCAGGAGCATTCTTTTACTCATCACTGTATATGTAAGATTCAGGCGCGCAAACTCTATCTGCTGCGGGTGGTGGATTTCAAGCTGCTCAATAAACCAGTCATAAAGGGGGCGATGATCTTCAAATTCAAGGGTGCATATTGAATGAGTTATACCTTCTATTGAATCCGACTGACCGTGTGCCCAGTCATAGGTGGGATAGATGCACCACTTGTCTTTTGTTCGGTGATGGCTTTTGTGAAGGATGCGATACATTATGGGATCGCGCATATTAAGGTTCGGGGAAGACATGTCTATCTTAGCCCTTAAAACTCTTGAACCATCAGGGTATCTGCCTTCCTTCATTTCTTCAAAAAGTTTTAAATTTTCTTCAACACTCCTGTCCCTGTAAGGACTTTCCCTGCCCGGCTCTTTTAGTGTTCCCCTGTATTCCCGAATTTCATCAGAGCTTAAATCACATACATAAGCCCTGCCTTTCTTAATGAGAAAAAGAGCAAA
>DNFX01000178.1 GCA_003486795.1 Actinomycetota bacterium | reverse complement strand
TGTATTATTTTAAATGATTATATGAAAGAAACAACTGGAATAAGTTATGCAGTTCTTGAAACAATTCCAGAAAAAGCATTATCTTTAAAACTAAGTCAGAATGGAAAAGGCCTGAATTTATTTATTGAAGCTATTCATGGAATACAGGTAGCATTTGAAAATATCGCACCGGGTTTAATAGACAGAATGCGCGGGAGATAAGCGCAATGGGTACTACAGCCTTTGTAGGTTGCTATGATATTGAAGGAGACACTCCAATATCAGGAACCGGAAAAACTTTATCAATGACAGGGTTTGGGTATCTTGATTCTATTGGAGGAGCAGAGATTTGGAGTAATTACTGGACTTCTTTCTCTGATGAAATAATAGGCTTTCAGGCAATGATTAATAAAATTAGAAAAGAAAGACAAATTATAAAAAATTATGAGGATGCAAGTAAACGACAGAGGTTGGTTTTATTGGTAACAGAAATGCAAGAAATTTTAAATTCTTGTGGTAGTTCAAATAACCAAGTTTTATTTGTAGATTCATTTGCGCATCAATTAAGAAAATATGGTGTAGATTTGTATTATGACACTCAAAGATTTAAAAATATTCAAATAAGATTAAGAACTCATACAGACACAATATTATTACCATTTAAAAGACATTTGAATAAAAAAGCATGCTATTCAACACAATGTATGGAACCTCATTTAATTGATGTTTATAGTTTAAAGCCTGAAAGAGAAAAACCTATTATCAGGTTTATAGCATCTACACTTGGTAAAAAATATAATACTTATCAGGTAGTTTATGATAAATTGAATATTCCAAGTAAAAAATCTATTAAGGAGGATGAAGAAGAATGATCCCGGACATAAATAAAGTAAGAAACAAACTTAATGAAGTTCTTGAAAAGCATGGAATAACAGATAAAAGAGAGCAGCAGCAAATTATAGTTGAGATAATTAATTGTTTTGTTAGAAGGTGATATATAAATGGATGGAGAATATGAACTTAATTCAAGAGTTCTTGTATTTGGAAGTGTATTTGCAATTATAATAATTGCAGTATTTTTTCCATATCAGATGCTTGAAAAACCGAAATATATTCCAATTAATGTAACAATAACACCAACACCTATAATAGAATATATTTATGTAACACCTACACCAGATAATGGAATTTATTATGCTGGTGAATATCTATCTGGAGTTAGAAAACTTGGAAGGTATTTTTCATGGTATAGAGATAATGTTTCTGGTTACCATGATTTAAGCGGACATGTAAAAGTATATGATTATAGAATTTTTGATCATGTGCATGCGTATTATCCAGAAAATGCAAAATACTCTATATTATTTCCAGCTGCAGGTAAAAAATATTTATTTGTATTTGTAAAAATATGGCTTGATAATATTTCTGGTGATGATGTAAGATTATTTGTTCCTGATGAAACACATTTTATCGCATCAGTTAAAGGAAATAGTACTCAGCCTATAAAATGGGAAAAGCGATTAAGATTAAGAGAGTTTGAAGAAACTACAAATGAAAATGGAGAATATGGAATTCAGTATTATGGGACTTTCAGAAAATATACTCGGGATTTAGAATATGCTCCAAGTGCTGGAGAATATGCTGATCCTCAGATTAATATTTATGCAGGAGAAAGTAATGCCATTGATGGGTTTATAGTATATGAAATTGATACTGATGCACAGCCTGAGGACATAAAAATTGTCGGAAATATGTATGCGTTTGGAGCACCTGTATGGATTTTAAAGATTTAACATTCACTACAATAGTAAATATTTTATTTTTATGTTTTATGTTATGGACAGTTTTAAGAGCATATCACTTTATACCATAACAAAATCGGGGCTTATTCTCCTCGATTTAACAAGAGGTATATAAACTTTACCTCCTCTTTTCTCAAAAAAGAATGGAAGTGGCTTATTATACGTAGCGCTTCCAACGCTTGGCAGAATTGTGATATGAGCTTTCTTCAAAAGATTTGAAATCTTTGAGTGCATCTTGTGTTAAAAGATACCGTAATATTTTGCCAAATTTTTCATTGTCAATTGAATGATTTAATCTTATTTTTAGAAATCTTTCTTCTGGAAGATAATTTATTCTTGCATTTCCATATAAACCTAAGAAAACTTCATATGATAAACAAAGCTCTTCTGGGGATTTTAAGATAATTACTTCTGAAAAATTTTGATATTTTTCAATAGTAAACATTTTACTACCTCAATATAATGGACCTGAACCCGGGTATGTGATAGTTATCCAACCAATAATTATTAATAAAGATATACCAAAACAATTAAATTGTGTCATTCTATCCAAGATAGCACTGCTCCTAAAAACTGGTATCTTGCTTCTAATGAAATAAGATTTTCCAAAGTTTCATCTAAGCCGTGTTTATCAAAGTATTTTCGAGCTATTTTTAGAAAATCTTCATTAGTCATTTTTCCTCCTGTATAATAATTTATGTAATTCATATTTTTCATTTAAAGTACATTCAACTTTTCCTAATTTACGTAATTTATTTAAATGGTAATAAGTTGCGCGTTTTTTATTATCATTTAAAGGGTGCTCTAATATTTCTTTAAATGTTAAAGGTTCTTTTTCTGCTAATATTTGCATGATAATTTCTTTAGTTTTTGAAGGGGTACTTCCATGATATACCATTTTTTAATCCAACCTCAGACTAATTTCATCAAACATAGTTCTTAAATTTTTTAATTTTATAATTTCGTCGGCAGGAACACCATATTTAATTAATGATAAATATAACTTTTCAAAATCATCTTCATATGCTCGTAATAGCATTTTCATTGGTATTTGTTTATATTTTCTCTGCTGAACATAGTTCTTTCTTTCCATTTTTAAACTCCTTTTATTTTTCAAGACCTTCAGTATCAATTCCAATATATGCAATATATTTTGCTGAAAATACTTTTAATATTAATACAAATAAACTTTGACGCGTAGTAAAAGATGTGCCATTAATAAAATAAACTGTATACTTCATTTTCCTCCTATAAAGATAGGTTCTGAATTCATATTTCGTTGTAAACAATCATACCCTGATTTAAATTCTGAATTCCAAATACGTTTTTTATCTCCATTAATATTTACAGTTTTTTCAACATCATTGAAAATATTTAAATCTGAAAGTTTGCGCTTTGATTTATGAAGTAAACATTCTCCTAAATGATAAACTCTTTTTGTAGTATATTTATAAAGTGTATCTGATTTCATTGCATTAAGAATATCTCTTAACATTATATCATTGTCTTTTTTATCTTTTTCCAATGCAACTGAAAATCCTCTAACTTTTGATTTTTGTTTCTTTTCATTCCAAAGATTATATACATCTGACATTACATAAACTCCAGAACCTTCAAAATCTTTTTCAAATTCACCTAATCCGGGTTTACTTGGTATTGAAAGTGGAACTTGCGAATGCACAGAATCTGTTGAAAACATTATAATTTTATCAGGTGCTTGTAATCCTAATGTTAAAATTTTAATTCTTGCTGAAGCAGTAATTTCTGCTGCCCACATTGGATTAAACAATTTTCCTGTATTATTTTCGTCTCCTGCAGTTTGAATTGTTTTTCCATAGAGTGAGTTCATAAATATTTTTACCGCCCATTTAATAATTGGGTCTGACTCTTTTTGCTTCCACTCGTATAATCTCTCTATTTCGGTTTTTAAAGGATATATGAGCTCTTTTTCCCAGAATTCATAACCTGAAATGATTTTAATCTCAATATTTTCAAATCGGGACTCAATAAAGTCGATTTCTGATTTAGTCAAATTTATTTTTATTTTATTAGCATTCGGATAAACTGATAATTCATTAATCTTTTTTACAATAGGACTAAAATATGGCTCCATTACAGTTAATTCGCAAGTGTAAAATCCTGAATAAGCATCATCATTTTTTTGTTTGGTTTTATACCATTTTCCTTTGTTATAATCAATAAGTTTTGTCATTTGAGCAGGATAAGCAGATGAAATATCGTAAGAATACATTTTTGGAAAAAATCCGCGCTGTAATAATTCAAATCTACCACCTGAGTATGATTCATATGATAATTTTATTACTGCTTTAGGAATATCATTTATAGTTGGAATATAACATTTAGCAAGAAAATATTCTTCAGCAATTCTTCCTTTTGAATATGGTATTTTTGGATAGTATTTCATATTATCATAAACTATTTGCCAGAAATAATCTGCTAATCTTTTTGTAAGTTCTGCATC
>DNFX01000041.1:2185-3116 GCA_003486795.1 Actinomycetota bacterium | reverse complement strand
AATGCTCACTTGCCGGAATACCATTCGGCGGAGCAAAGGGCGGAGTTGCAGTAGACCCGACTATGCTCTCTGAAAGAGAACTTGAAAATCTTACAAGAAGATATACATATGAGCTTATTCCCCTTATCGGTCCCGAAAAGGACATACCAGCTCCTGACGTTGGAACAAATGCAAAGGTAATGGCATGGATAATGGACACCTACTCCATAGCAAAAGGCTATATGGTGCCTGGAGTTGTAACAGGCAAGCCCATAGAGCTGGGGGGAAGCCAGGGAAGAGAAGAAGCTACCAGCCGGGGTGCGGTATATACGATACTTGCAGCCCTTAAGGTTTTAAAAATAGATCCTTCAAACCTGACTACAGTAATTCAGGGTTTTGGAAATGTCGGAAGCAATGCAGCAAAGATACTTTATGACCTTGGATTTAAGATAATTGCTGTATCTGATGTGGGAGGGGCAATAAGAAATGACAAGGGAATAGACCCCTA
Source organism: Actinomycetota bacterium (assembly GCA_003486795.1). The sequence goes on along the minus strand of DNFX01000041.1, from coordinate 2,629 downwards.
CAAACTTGATGAACATGTAAAGAAAAACAAGACAGTTGCTGGATATGTCCAGGCAGAGGCAATTGAGCCTTCTGAACTCTTTAAGATAAAATGCGATGTGCTCTTTCCTGCTGCTCTTGAAAACCAGATAACAGAAAAAAATGCAGCCCATATCAATGCAAGAGTAATTGCAGAAGGTGCAAATGCACCAACAACACCACAGGCAGATCCCATACTTAAAGACAAAGGAATATTTATAGTACCAGATATACTCTGCAACTCAGGCGGGGTAACGGTATCTTACTTTGAATGGGTACAGGGAAACCTTGCATATTTCTGGAGCAAAAGAAAAGTAAACCTGCAGCTAAGGGATATCATGGAGAAGGCCTTCTATGAAACATACAACTATTCTGTTAAAAGAAAGCTTGATATGAGAAAAGCTGCCATGGCTTTAGCTGTAAACAA
>DNFX01000041.1:0-2157 GCA_003486795.1 Actinomycetota bacterium | reverse complement strand
AAAATAATGATAATGAATCAATGATTATAATGTTACCAGATTTTATTAAATTAAATTTTAAGAAAATTGAAAATCAAGTAAAAAGGAGAGAGTAATGGTCCTGGAAAAATTATTAAGCCCTATAAGGATTGGAAAAATGGAGATACCTAACAGGGTTGCTCTTGCGCCGATGGGAGTAAGTGTTCATGCACCAGATGACAGCTGGCCAAAAAGGACAATAAGATATTTTGAAGAAAGAGCCATAGGCGGTACAGGGCTTATAATTACTTCGTTTACAAGAGTGCATAACAAAATTGCAACAGGACCTGCACCTCTTATCGGTATTTATGAAGACAGGTTAATTCCGAGTCATGCGCAGCTTGTAGAAAGAATTCACAAATATAATTCAAAGATATTTATACAATTATCGCTTTTCGGGGCTAAATTCGGTGGACTTCAGGGTCCTTCTTCAATATATAGTCTTAACTATAATAAAAAACCCGTCGAACTTACAACTAAAGAAGTTGAAACCATAATTGAATACTTTATTAACGGTGCATTAAGAGCTCAGCAGGCAGGATATGACGGTGTGGAAATCCATGGAGGATATGATTATCTTATAGGAGCAATGGTCTCACCTGCTCTTAATAAAAGAACTGACAAATACGGCGGTTCTTTTGAAAACAGGATGAGATTTCCGCTGGAAATATATAAAGGAATAAGGCAGAACTGCCCAGACATGGCAATCGGATACAAATTCAGCGCATATGAATGGCTGCCCGGTGGCATTGATATAGAACTGGGCAAAAAAATCGGAAGATATATGGCTGATGCAGGAGTGGATTTTCTTGATGTTGCAAGTGCATCTTCAACTACCGTGCTTGTAAACAGCGAATATCCGGCTGTTCCACCGGTTTATGTCCCAAGAAATACGCTTATGCCCCTTTCAAAGGCAGTAAAGGAAGTATGCCCGGAAGTTCCTGTTCTTGCAAACGGAGCAATTACCGTTCCGCAGGAAGCCGATGATGCCATTTCCTCCGGATTATGTGATATGGTTGCAATGGGGAGAGGACTGATTGCCGATCCCCACTGGGTCAATAATGCAAGAGCCGGAAGACCGGTTGTTCAGTGTATAAGATGTAATGTATGTCATCACCAGTTATGGAGATTCGGGCCCTTGTGGTGCAGCATGAATCCTTATGTTTTAAAAGAAGCTTCCCAGGATCTTTCAATCCCGGCCCACAGGAAGAAAGTCATGGTTGTGGGCGCCGGCCCTGCAGGCCTGAGGTGTGCAATAACAGCATCAAAGAGAGGCCACGATGTTACCATTTATGAAAGAAAACCTTTTATTGGCGGTATGATGTATCCCGGAAGCCGCCCCAAATTTAAGGAAGATGTTGCTCTTGCTCTTGACTGGTTTAAATATGAACTTGATGCAAATAATGTAAAACTGGAATTAAATACAAATGTTACCCCTGAATTTGTTGAAAAAATCTCTCCGGATGTTCTGGTTATTGCAGTCGGTGCAAATCCGATAATGCCTGATGTTCCCGGTATAGATATGAAACATGTGGATAGTGCAGTTAATATACTTAATGATATTTCCAGATACAAAGGTGAAAAAGCTGTGGTTATCGGCGGGGGAGATGTAGGTTGCGAGACTGCATGTTTCCTGGCTGATAATGGTTTTAAGGTAACTATTGTTGAGATGTTGCCCAGAATTCTTGAGGAAAATGAAATAACCGAAGTCAAGTTAAGGCTTATGAATCTTATTAAAGAAAGAAGTATTGAAATTATTACAGAGAGCCATCTTAATGCAGTCTATGAGGGTGGTGTGGAACTGATGGTTCCTTACGATACCCAGATGGGTGTAAAAGAAGGTGGAAGAGAAATGGGGATTGATGCCGATCTTGTTGCAATTGCCATCAATGCAAAACCTGATGATGAATTCATTTCTGCTCTTTCAATGAAAGCAGAAGAGTTTTATATAATCGGAGACTGCAGCCAGCCAGGAAGGATAAGGGAAGCAGTCGAAGCAGGGGAAAATGCTGCAAGAGTAATTTAAAAGAATAATATGGCTTAAAAATAAAAATCATATATAGCAGTAAAAAACCCTGAAACAATATCTGCCGATTTAATAAGAATAATTTGCTTATTCACCAGATTTATATAAAATTT
>DNFX01000012.1 GCA_003486795.1 Actinomycetota bacterium | reverse complement strand
GAAAGATGGCGAAGTAAATTATATAAAAATCAGGTCCGATTTTTTTGTTCCTTCAAGACAGAATCTGAAAAAACAGGATTCAAGAAAGCTGGGTGTGGTTTTATATGATGAAACAGAAGCCGGTCTTTTAAAAAAGATTTTTTTAAAAATTCTGGGATATATTCCTATGTTTCTGATAACCTATCCTTCCGATTTGAAATTTCTGAAAAGCTATAATGAAATTGTAACCATCTCAGAGTTTTCTAAGTACTGGATAGGAAAATACTGGAAAAAAGAAAGCAGAATATTATTTCCTCCTGTTGATACCGAAAGTTTTGAAATAGGTTTAAAACAAAAAATAATATTAAGTGTGGGAAGATTTTTCCCTGAGCATCATAATAAAAAACAATATGAACTTGCGCTGGCATTTATTGATATGATTAAAAGCAATCCTGAAGATATGGATGGATACAGGCTGATTCTGGCAGGAGGGCTTGAAAACAGAGAAACCCATGTCAGATATGTAGAAAAAATAAAAGAGGCAGTCAGTGGTTATCCGATTGAAATAATGACAAATATTTCCTGGAATGAGCTTAAAAGTCTTTTTTCAAAATCTCTTATTTTCTGGCATGCTTCCGGTCTGAATGAGGATGAGAACAAAACCCCTGCAAAGTTCGAACATTTCGGTATTACAACTGTAGAGGCAATGTCGGCAGGATGTATCCCTGTGGTGATTAACAGGGGAGGACAGAAGGAAATAATAGAAGAATCAGTAAACGGATTCAAGTTTGATGATATATCAGAATTAAAAACAAAGACCCTTAACGTTATAAAGAACTACAAAGAAATTGAAAAAATAAAATTTAAGGCAAGAAATGATTCACAAAGATATTCAAATAAAAATTTTGAAGATAATCTTTTAAAAATTATAAGTGAAGCTTGCGTGCAGTTAAAGAAAGACTGATTTTTTATTTTTGTCTGATTTAATCTTATGAAAATATTAAGTTTTGTTATTGTAAATTATAATGGTATGGAATTTCTGGAAAGACTTATATGCAGTCTTGAGGAATTATATACAGACAGTAGAAGCAAAGAGGCTACATTAAAAAATAATACAGGCAGTACTGGCTGGGAAGCAGTTTTTTTTGATAACGCCTCAACTGACGGAAGCAAAGAGTTTCTAAGGGAAAAGTGCGACAATTCGTCTAATTTAAAGCTTATAGAATCTAAAACAAATACAGGTTTCTGTTTTGCATCAAATGAAGCGGCAAAAATCGCTGACTCAGAATATCTGATATTTCTAAATCCGGATACAATAATAAAGACACCGGATCTTGGTATTCTGCTTTCATTTGTCAGAAATACTGCTGATTCAGACGGGATGATGGGAGCACTGGGAGTAAGGATTTTAAATAATGATGGAAGCCTGCAGTACAGCTGCAGATCATTTCCTACTATTTCCAGACAGTTTTATGAAAGCTTTTTTCTGGCAAAAATATTCAAAAAATCAAGGATTTTTGGTTCCTATTTTATGACATGGTGGGATCATAAATCCGTAATGGAAACTGACTGGGTGTCCGGAGCTTTTTTACTTATAAAGAGGGAATTATTCTTAAGTCTGAACGGATTTGATGAAGATTATTTCATGTACAGCGAAGATACCGATCTTTGTCTCAGACTGAGAAAGAAAGGATACAGGAATTATTATTTTCCAGATTTTGAAATAATCCATCTTGACAGTGCAATAGCTTCAAGAGATTTCGCAGGAAGGGAAAAAGGGATATGGAAAAGCAGAAAGCTGTATTTTGAAAAAAACCATTCGAATCTGCATGCACGAATTGTAAGCTTTCTTTATTTTTGCGGTATTATTAAAAGAGCTTTTCTATTTTTTTTATTTTATCTTTTTACTTTTAAAAGAAAACATATTATAAAATCAGTTAATTATTTCAAAGTAATAAAATCATATTTTTCAGGTTTTTGAGAATGGAGAAGAAAATCCCGGTCATAATAAAAAATGTAAGTTTTATCACAACTATTTTTAATGAAGAAAAATCAATAATATATTTTTTAAAGAGTCTTCTTGACCAAAATTATCTTCCCTCAGAAATAATTATTGTGGACGGAGGATCCAGGGATGATACCATAGCATGCATAAATAATTTTTTTGCAGAAAAAATAAACCATCATTTTTCAGTCAGCAGAAACGATGAAAAAAATTCTGAATACAGCAGGTTTAAAAATGAGGAAATCATTCAGGATTTTTTTCTTATTATAAAAGAAAACAATAGTACTGAAAAAGAGAACAATATAATTGGCAAACCCGGAGTCAGAATCAGATTATTCAGTTCACCCGGTTCCGGGATAGCTGAAGGAAGAAATATAGCAATAAATCATGCATCAAATGAAATAATATGCGGAAGCGACGGGGGATGCAGTTTTGACAGGAACTGGTTATATGAGATAACAAAATATTATTTTGAAGATAATAAACAAGTTGACGTAACAGGCGGTTTTTCTCATCCGGTAGCCCTTACTTTCTTGGAAAAATTACTGGAGATATGTATAATGCCCGGCATAAAAGAAATAAATCCGGAAAAATTCATGCCTTCATCAAGAAATATAAGCTTTCGAAAAAGAGCCTGGCAGGCTGTAGGGGGTTATCCACAGCATCTTGATTACGGTGAAGATATGAAGTTTAATTTTAATCTTCTCAGGAAAGGATTTAAAATAGCATTCAACCCGGATGCTGTAGTTTACTGGAGAATGAGAGAAAGCCTTGTAATGATTTTCAGACAATTTTTCCGATATTCAAAAGGAGATGCCATCGGCAGAATGTATACTTACCGGCATCTGGTCAGATTTTTTTCATTATTTTTATTTACTGTCTTAGTCATTATTTCTATTTATTCAAGTCCCTGGTTTTTAATGCTTTTCATCCCGCTTATTTTGTTTTACATATATAAACCGCTTTTAAGAGTGAAAGATACCCTGTCTCATATCAGAGGTTCTTTCAAAAGAGGAATTTTCAGTATATTTTTCATAATGCTGTCTCCTTTTATGCTTGTTTTTATAGATACAGCAAAAGCGCTCGGCTATATCTATGGAAAGCTAAAAAGAAAGATCTGAAATCGAACAATCGGAAACTGAATAATTCAGCTTTAAATAAAATCAATAATATAATTAATATAATATTTGTTTTTAATAAATTATTTATCAATATTTAAATATTTACTTTATTTATTATTGCAATATATGTAAATTAGTTTTAATATAATAATTAATATATTATTAATTAGAATATTAATATAACTTTGATATTTTGTATAAGTTTATGAAGAAAATTTAATTTTATTTTGAAGAGGAGGAAAGATGGATAATAATGAAAAACTGGGAGATAATGTATTAAGGATTGATACAAATGATTTAAGAATCAACCTGACAAAATATCTCACAGAAAATCTTGGTGATACGATATATATTACCAGGTACAATAAACTTGTAGCTGAGCTGAGAGTCTATAATGAAGAGATAAAAAGAAAGACAGAACTCAGGCTTGCAAAAAAAATGCTTGAAGCAGCTGAGAAGGATAACGGATAAGTTAGGAAGCTACAACAAAGCTGCACAGCACATTTCCTCAAATCTGTAGGGGATTTTTTT
>DNFX01000007.1 GCA_003486795.1 Actinomycetota bacterium | reverse complement strand
GAAAGGACGGACTGAAACGAAGTGAAGGAGTCCGCGGCTCTGCCAGTTTATTTTATAGAATATTTATTATAAAACCTGAAAATTTTAAGGAGGGTTAAGCATGTTATCAAAAATACCGACTGATTTGTCAAAATTAAGTAAAGAAAATTTAAAGAAAGAAATTCTGCGTCTCGGATTAATAGCTGAACTTGACGCAATCAACCTTTATGAGCAGCTTGCAGCAATGACAGATGATACCGATATAAAAAAAGTTATTCTTGACATCGCGAAGGAAGAAAAAACTCATGTGGGCGAATTCCAGGCACTTTTATTAAAGGAAGATCCTCAGCAGGTAAAGGAACTTGAAGAAGGATTAAAAGAAGTAGAAGAAGAAATAGGAAAATAANNGCTCCGCTGCTTGGCTTCCCCGGGGTAGATATAACCGGCAGCAATATAAAGATAGCGCAGCAGAACTATGGTGAACATTACAAGGTAATTAAAAAACTAGCTGAAATGTTTGAACCGGATCTTATTTTTCCCCTGATGGATCTTTCTGTGGAAGCAAATGCTCTTGGAAGATACACTGTTTTCCCAAAAGAAGAATCTGCAACAGTACCCAAGGATAAATTTGTCCTTGAAGATATTGAAAAAATAAGGGAAATAAATATAAGCTTTGACAGCCGGATAAACGGATATGTAAATACTGTCAAACTTATGAAACTAGGAATTGATGAGAAAGTTCTTAAAGGGGCTTATGTAATAGGACCTTACTCGCTTGCTGCTCTTATTATGGGTGCTGATGAAGCAGCAATGTGTTCACTTCTTGAACCTGAAAAACTGGCCAGATTATGTGAACTGACTGTTGAAAAAATACATGAATATGTGAATATGTTTGTTTCTGCAGGTGCAGAAGTAATTTGTGTTCTTGAACCTACTGCTGTTATGCTCGGCCCTTTGCAATTCAGGGAATTTTCAGCCAGATATGTAAAACACATAGTAGACAGTTGTAAATTCAGCGGAGTAAGTACGATTTATCATACTTGTGGCAATACCACACATCTGGTAAATGAGATGGCAAATTCAGGAGTGGACGGAATCAGTCTTGACTCAAAAGAAGTAGGAGTTGATTTAAGAGAAATTGCCAAAATACTTACAAGATATGTTCTTATAATCGGCAATATTAATCCAAGCGGAGTCATGCTGCGGGGAAAACCGGACGATGTAAAAAAAGAAGTCACTGCTCTTATGGATATGATGGAGCCATATGCTAATTTCGTTCTAAGTACAGGATGTGATCTACCTCAGGAGACACCTCTTGAAAATATCAGGGCATTTATGGAGGCAGGCAAAAGCTATAAGATAAAATAATATTATATAATCATATTTTTCCAGTATGCTTATACAATATAATTTAAAACATATTTGCCTGAACTTAATAAAAGGGTTTTTCTTAAAGAGAAGCCCTTTTATTTATTGATGCAGCAAAAGATAAAAAAGTTTATTATTCCTGAAAATTGTAATATTTTTAATATATATTTAATTTTAATATTATATGTGGTATATTCATATAAATGTATAATTATCAGAATAATAAAATAATAAATTTAAATTCAAAAATTATTAAGGCTTCCGGTTTTGTCGAAAAACTGACCGGACTTATTTTCAGAAGACTGAAAGACAATGAGATATTTCTTATAAACAACTGCAACGGAGTCCATACATTATGGATGACAAGACCGATTGATGTAGTATTTTTAAACAGGCAATATGAAGTGGTTGCGTTGTTTATGAATTTTAAAATCTTCAGGTTTACACCATTTATTAAAAATGCAGTTATGGCTATTGAAGCTGAAACAGGTTTTATCCAAAAAAACAAAATATCTCACGGAGATACCCTTATTTTTCAATTTTCATCCTAACAAATCTTTAATTATCAGTATTCTCTGGCAAGGCCAGGAATTGTGAAAATACTGACAGCAAAATAAAAAAATATTTTTTAATTTATGTATTTACATAAATGCATATTTATGCTATATATTTATTTAAATAATAAATTAATATTATTAAAGTCTGCAGGAGACTGATTGCTTATTAAATTATTATTTTATGATCTGTGAAAAATAAAATTAACAGGAAAATATTATGCAAATAAAAAATTTATTTTATAGAGAAAAAGTAATTACCTGTATATTCATATTAGTTGCCGTAATAGGAGGAATATTTATATATATTTTTTTATCTGACTTCGGAGATAGTGAAAAAATACAGGGTGATTTTAATGAAGTTCTTGTTGCGTCTGAATATATTGCTCCTGGGGATTTTATAAAAGCAGAAAATATTGAAATACAAAAAATTTCAAAAAGTATATTTTCAGATTTGTTTATTAAAGATATCGAGCTGGTAAAAAATAAAATTGTTGTGGAGGAAATTGAGCCAGGAGAAATAATAACATACAGTAAATTTGAAGGCTTTGATTCCATTAACAGAAGTAATATTATTTTTTCTGCTTATATACCGAAAGGGAGAAAAGCAGTAACTGTACCTGTTACATATTATGGTGACCCGGACATGATTAACATTGGAGACAAAGTAGATATTATTTCCACTTACTATAGCCGTGATGATGATAATTTAATAGCAGAGACGGTGCTATCTGAAAGAGAGATAGTTTTTATTTCAAAAAACGGCAAGGTGAATTTGGAAAATCAGGATGAAAGCTTTAGGGAAAGTCAGTTAGATCTTCTTGATTTTACAAACGGAAATCCTGCAGGAAGCACTACCGGCAAATTAATGGTAACTTTTTATTTAAGCAAAGAAGAAACAGAAAATCTGTTTAGAAGTTTTGAAAGCGGAGAGCTAAATATTTCAATATGTTCTTCAAAAGCATAATTAAAATATGAAAGTATTTGGAAAAACCATTATTTTTACTGGAAGCAAGGGCGGATGCGGTCAGAGCTTTACTGCCAACTGCATTGCTAATTATCTGTCAGTAAAAACCAGTTACAATATTCTAATGGTTGATATGAATGCAGATTCGAGAGATTCAAGAACGATCTACGATGCATCAAATGAAGAAATAATGACCATTGCAGATATATATTCTGAAAAAAAGAAACCGTCCATTGCTGATATGAAAAAGATTATTATAAATTTTAAAAATAGTCTTAATTATGTTTTTCCTCCACTCAGGCAGCAAAACAAAGTTTTCAGCTATGCATTCTTGAGATATCTGTTCAGGCTGTTTGCAGATAATTTTGATTTGATAATTGTAGATTGTGATATGTTTGTGGACTTCAGTCTAAAAAAAGGGAGTATTTTTGATTTATCCGATGAATTAATAATTGTCAGTCTTGCAGACAAAGTATCTGTTTCAAATCTGAATTCAATGATTAATTATTTTTCAAGATCAGAAGAGAATTTAAATATAAAGATATTAATAAATAAATACAATATGGGACCATCACTCTCTCTTTCAAATTTAAATTCCCATGTAAGGCATCCAATCAGTTATTTTCTTTCTTATGACAGAGATATTGAAAATTTATATTTGACAAAAGGACCTGCAAGTATTTTTAAGTATAATCTGAAACCGGTAAATGATTTGAGACAGATAGCAGAAAGTATAATAAAAACCATTCCCGATACTGATAATAATTAAATCTGATTTAAATTAAAAAAATGCAAATTTATAAAGGAATCGATTTGACAAAATCCGTACAGGATAAAATGTCAAACACATTGGATTTTCACGAAATAAGTAAATTATCTGAAAAAGAGCGTTTTCTTAAAATTGAAGAAGCATTGTGCAAGATAATTGAAAACGAAGAATTAACAGTGTCCAGAAAGAATTTTAAAAGTATTATTTCCAGGATTTATGAAAACAGTTTTGGATTTGGACCGATATCTGCCCTTATGGATGATGCCGATATAACTGAAGTTATGATAAATAATTATGATTCTGTTTATTTTGAAAAAAAAGGGAAGATTTATAAGTCTTCCATAAGGTTTGATAGCAATAAAGAGATAAAAAATCTTGTTGATAAAATATTAAATCCTCTGGGATTAAGACTCGATGAAAGCAGCCCGATGGTTGATGCAAGAATAAGTGAAGGCTCAAGGATCAATGCAGTGGTAAATCCTGTAAATATAAACGAAATATCAGTAACAATAAGAAAATTTAAAAGGAATCTTAAAGATATTGAAAGTCTTATAGAGCAGGGAAGCATAACTAATGAGATGGCAGATTTAATAAAAACTTTGGTACGCAGGAAAGCTAATATAATCCTGACAGGAGGTACATCTACAGGAAAGACTACAATGCTGAACATTCTTTCCTGTTTTATATCTGAGGATGAAAGAGTGATTACTATAGAGGATACTGTAGAATTGAATCTGAAAATTGAAAATATTGTCAGGCTTGAAAGCAAACCTCCAAATCTTGAGGGAAAAGGGGAAATAACAATCAGGGA
>DNFX01000063.1:925-2860 GCA_003486795.1 Actinomycetota bacterium | reverse complement strand
TAAATTGTGATTCTTCAGTTTTAATAATAATTCAGGGAAGATAACATGCTTGAAGTCAGAAATGCAATTAAAGGATATAAAAAATCTATTGAAAGAAAACCCTGATTTAAAATATTTAAAAGAATGGTGCATTAAACTGGATCTGACAGAACTTCTTGAGGAGGCTTTGGTTGACTGATACAGCAAAAAATATAGATAAGCTATATAAGAAAATGCTTGATAAGCTTCCCGGAGAAAAAAGGTTACTTATGAGTTTTTCCATGTTAAATCTGGCAGCTGAGCTAATGCTGAGTAATATAAAAAACAAATATAGTGATGATAAAGATATAAGAAGAGAGATTTTTTTAAGAATGTATGGAAATGATTTCAGTAGTGAAGAAAAAGAAAAAATACTGCTCCGGTTTAAATAATGGCAACTGATCTGATATTAAAAGGCCGCCAGCTCCAAAGATTATACGGAACGATGAGTTATTAAAATTAATGCTGAACCGCGCAGAGCCTTTAATATTCTTTTCTTATCTTGATTCTGTACCATAGCTTGAGAAGGTGTATTCCTGTATTGAAAATCCGCCTGAAATTAAAGAATTGTGATTTCCCGCTCACACGGTAATAATGGTTGACCGGGACCTCTGCAAACTTTGCCCCCCTCATTGTAAGCTTGCTTATCATTTCGACACAGACTATGCCACTGTTATAGCGCAGCTCAAGATTTTCAAAGAGAGAGCGTCGCATCAGCCTGAAATCACAATCAACATCTTTTATCTTAAAACTAAAAAGCATTCTGGTGACATAATAATAAAGCCTGCCTATTATTTTCCTGTAAAGCGGGTCGTTTCTTTCAATTTTATAGCCATTGACTATGTCAGCTTCATCCTTCATTGCCAGTATAAGGCTTTCAAGCTCCAGGGGATTGTACTGTGCGTCTCCGTCCGTATAAAAAACAAGTTCATATTTTGAACCGTATATCCCGCTTTTAATAGCACCGCCATAGCCTTTGTTCTTTTCATGGGTTATTATTTTTAAATTTTTTACTTTAGGTTTCAGTCTTTCCAGAACCAGTTTTGTAAGTCCGTTTGAGCCGTCATCAACAAGTATTATCTCGTAATTGTCTGCATATTTTTCCAGCACTCTTTCTGCAAGCAGTACCATGGTAGGAATTGTACCCCAGTCATTGTATACGGGAAAAAATGCAGATATTGAATATTTCTTTTGGTTTTCAGTCTCCATCAAACAGTAACTTGTCTCTCTTTATATGATTTTATGATTTACGTATTATATGTTTTTTAAAAGTTGTTATTTATGATTTCTGTTTTTTCAACTATTTTATATCTTTATTTTTCTTTATCCTGCATATCAGATATTTATATTATCCTTAAACCAGTTATAGGTTTTGGCAAGTCCGTCTCTTATTTTCACTTTGGGCTTCCATCCAAGAATCATTTCAGCTTTATTATACGAAAGAACGCTCCTTTTCTGCTCTCCTTCTTTTGCAGGGCCGTGCAATTCATGAAGATTCTGCTTGCCTGATATTTCTTTAAGCAAACTGAACAGCTCATTTACACTTGTCTCTACTGCCGTAGATATATTAATTTCTCCAGTAAAATCATTTTCAATTGCAAGCATATTCGCCCTGGCAACATCTTCTACAAAAACATAGTCTCTTGTCTGGCTGCCGTCACCGTTAATTATGGGCTGGTCCCCGCCGATGATTTTTTCCGAGAATATGGCTACAACTCCTGCCTCCCCGTGTGGGTCCTGTCTGGGTCCGTATATATTTGCATACCTTAAGGAAGTATATTTCATACCGTAAGTCACATAATAGTAATAAAGATATTTTTCTACGCTCAGTTTTGCAACACCGTAAGGACAGATGGGTTTTGTCTGATGAGTCTCATCAGCCGGAAAACTTGTTTGCTCCCCGTATACAGTTCCCCC
>DNFX01000063.1:0-919 GCA_003486795.1 Actinomycetota bacterium | reverse complement strand
AGTATATTTATACTTGCATCATTTTCCGGATCATCGACAGAATTTCTTACACTCATCTGTGCAGCATTATGGATTACTATATCGGGTTTTTCCATCTCGATAATATTAAAGACTCTGGGTTCCCTGATATCGCATTTGTAAAATTTGGCATCACTGTTTACATTTTCAAGCTTACCGGTAGAAAGGTCATCAATTACTGCAACTTCAATATTATTTTTTATTAAAAGGTCGGCAACATTTGACCCTATAAAACCTGCTCCGCCTGTAATTAATATTTTCAAATCCTTCTCCTTTTTAAAAATGTATCAGTTTCTTAATATTTTTACTTGATTTTTAAGATTTTTCCAAGTATTTTTCATTTCTTATCGCCGGCAGCCTCAGATCAACATTTCCGTACTCTTTTATTTCTTTTCCTTCTATAAGAAAATTAACTGCCCTTATTTCTTTTATTTCCGTTAATGTATTTACAATGGTATAGATTATATATTCATCAAGAATACTTGTATCCAGGCTGTTGGAAAGAAATTCCTGCGACAGATTGATTCTTGCTATATCATTTACTATCTCTACATCTATCAGCTTTGTGCCCGGAGGTATTACTGCAAAATTATACTCTTCAACAGGGCCTTTTAAAAGTTCATTTACTGCATTTGCAGCTGCATTCTTTATGCTGCCTGCAACAATCGTTCTTTTTTCGGCATTAAATTTCCCTTCACTCCCGAGCATTGCAAAATATATATTTACAGAAAGTTTTTCAGAGTAATTTCCTTCAGTATTATCTCTTCCGGTAATGGATTTAAAAAATAAAATTATTCTCTGTAAAAAAGAGACCGGGCCACCCTCTGTATTCTTGCCAGCGTCTTCTGATATCTGACTTGTAGATGATTTTGATTCAGCAGCTGATGCTTCTTCAGCCTGG
>DNFX01000019.1:6588-6715 GCA_003486795.1 Actinomycetota bacterium | reverse complement strand
TTCTTCCGTTTACTCTTCCTCCGGGTCTGTCAAATGCACTGTCATCTCCGAGAATCAGAATATTTACCGAGTTTTGTTTTTCTGTTTCACTGCCTTTAAGGATATTTTCATTACCAAGATTAAAGCT
>DNFX01000019.1:0-6384 GCA_003486795.1 Actinomycetota bacterium | reverse complement strand
GGTTCGGACAAATCTTTTGCGTCATCAGCACTGACTATATTGATAATTATGCTTTCATTACTTTCACTATTATTTAATACAAGTCTTTCACCATTATCCTTTTCGTATACAGACCACCCTTCAGGAATTTTGAAAAAATAATTTGCATAATTTTCAGACCTGCTGAAATAAAGACTTTTATCTATTGTTGTAGTTGTTTCACTCACGGAAGCTGTGGTATTCTCCTCTTCCGGTACATAAACAGGTACATTTCCAATTACTTCATTTTTATTTCTGTACTTATTTACTAAAAAAAATGAAAGATATGAAAAGGCAGCTACAATAATAACTACCAGGATTATCAGCCATATTTTCTTCATAATTAATTAACGCTCCGAAGCCCCGGTTTTTATAACAGAAAAATGTTAAAAAAGTATATAATATATCAAAATCCGATTCAATAAATTATTGATAATGATTTTTCATCAGTCACATTTATTGTTTTCCCATCTGTTTTTTCAACTATTCTCAGCCATATTCCTTTCTTGCCAAATTCTTTGGCCTCCTTCTTGGAATTGAAGTATATATCTATCCTGTTGCCTTTTATTTTTCCGCCTGTATCTTCTGCAATAAATGTACCCACATCTTTTATCTGGACCTCTGTCCCAAGAGGAATTACATCAGGGTCGACAGCTATGACTCCTTCGTATATTTCCTTGCCAGTGGCAGTGATATTGTCCGTCCCCTGTGCCGGATCATTTGCACTGTAGCCGGTAGCAATAAAATAAAACCATTCAACAAGTTCGGTTTCTTTCTGATTGATAATCACCGGCTCTTTTCTGATGATTATTTTTTCATTTTTCTGTTCGCTTCCTATTTTTGTGAAAAATTTTAAAACATCGCCCTTGTATTCTGTGTATAGCCAGATAGTCCCGAATAAAATAGCTGCTATAAGCACCCAGAATAAAAGGTTTATTATAATATTGTATCTCTTCACTTTTACCCCTCTTTTTACTGTAAAAACAGTAAAAAAACTGATATGCATGCTGATATGCATGACTTTACTGACAAAATGGCTGTCAAAACAGCCCTAAAACAAAAACACCGATAGATTATACGAATATAAACTTAAAAAGCAACCCCAAAAAAATCTCTGAATAAATTACTATACATATGTATAGTAATTATTGTATAATTTACTGCAAATACACAATAGAATGTACCTGAATACATATTTTTAAGGTCATCTGAAAAAGACAGAAAACATGAAATTTAAAAAATAACGTAATATCAGATTTACCGGCAATAATATATGTATATATGCATATATGCATATATTTATATAGATAATAGCATAATTATAAAATTTTTCAAGGAGAAGATTTAAAGGAAATGACAAAAAAAGACGGGCTGACAGAAAAACAAGCTGCTTTTCTGATGAAAATATTTAAGTTTATATCTGAAAACAATTATCCTCCTTCAGTACGGGAGCTTGCGGTCATATCCGGATTTTCTTCACCCAGAGGTGCAGCTGATTATTTAAATGCTCTTGTTAAAAAAGGCTATGTTCAAAGAAATCCATCGTCAAGATCTTTGAGGCTGACTGAAAGAGCTTTCTGGTACTTAAAAATTCCAAATCCTTTCAATGACAGCAATATTTTATACCTGCCTCTTCTGGGTAGAATAGCGGCAGGGAAACCGGTTTTTGCAGAAGAAAATATAGATGAGTATATACCGGTATCAAAACAGATAATGGGCAGAGCCGAAGGACAGTTTATTTTAAGAGTAAAGGGAGACAGTATGTCAGGGGATCATATCGCTGACGGAGACATGCTTATAATAAAAATACAGGACACTGCTGAAAACGGAGATATAGTGGCTGCGCTTGTAAATGACGAAGCTGTTGTCAAAAGATTTTACAGACGCCCAGACGGGACAATAGAACTGGTATCATCAAATCCCATGTATAAACCTATAATTGCAAAGGAAGAAATAAAAATACAGGGCAAAGTCATCGCCGTTTACAGAAATATTTTTTAAACAGGGTTCTTGTATATTTATTTTATAAAGTATTATTTTTTATTAATCCGAAAGAAAGATAAAATGTTTTGCCATCTTCATATACATAGTGAGTACAGCATTCTTCATTCCTCGGTTAAAATTGATAATCTCATTGAGAAAGCTGTTTCATACGGA
Organism: Actinomycetota bacterium; assembly: GCA_003486795.1. The sequence continues at coordinate 4,209 of DNFX01000019.1, read as the reverse complement.
ATGCAGAGTATTGCGCTCACTGATTATTTTGTAATGCACGGAGCAATAAATTTTTATAAAAAATCCCTGGAATCCGGAATTAAACCCATAATAGGTCTGGAACTTATGATCTGTGACAAGGGTTATCTGCCATATAATATTATATTGCTTGCAAAAAGATTCGAAGGATATAAAAATCTCTGCAGAATATCAAGCTTTATCAATCTAAAGTGCAAAAATGAAAGAAAATATGTGCGTCTTGAAGATATACAGGATATTTGCAGAGATATTATATGCATAATCGGCTATGAGAATAATCTGCTTACCAGCATCCCGGTGAAAGACAATCCAGGAGAAGCAGAAAAAGTCTTAAAAAAATTCTCAGACATGTTCGGGGAAGATCTTTTTTTTGAGATCATAAGGAGAAAAAAAGACAACTCTGAAAATAAATACACATATGCATTATTAGAAAGGTACAGGGAAAATATAATAAAAAGTTTCGCTGAGAAAAATAATATAGGTATCGTGGCAACAAATAATGTAAGTTTTCTGTTAAAAGAAGATTATCATTCTCTTAAAATGCTTTTAAAAATATCTTCAATGTCTTCAAAAAAGACATTATTCCCCCAGGGAAAAGATATGTGTGATGAATATTATTTAAAGACTCCTTCAGAAATGAACCGTCTGTTTAATGACCTGACCGAAGCATTGACAAATACAGAAAAGATATCTAGCAGATGCGATCTTAAAATTGATCCGGGCAAAATAAGAACCCGGCTGGCAAAGTCTCAGACTAAAACCACGGCCGGCAGCAATGAACTCCTGAGAAAGATCTGCTATCAAAAAATATGCACGAGATATACAGAAAACTGTAATTATAATATACAGAAAAGGCTCGATTATGAATTGCAAGTCATAGGAAAAACAGGATTTTCCCGATATTTTCTTATTGTTGCAGATATTGCAGAATATGCCAGGAAAAACCGCATACCTATATGTGGAAAGGGCTCTTCAGCCGGAAGTATCGTTACTTATATACTCGGAATATCAACCATCGATCCTGTAATGAACAATCTTTCTTTTGAAAGATTTTTACATGAGCAGAGAAAAAAACTTCCGGACATAGATATAGATGTCTCGAGTAAAGGAAGAGATAAAATAATCAGATATCTTTCTTTAAAATATGGAAAATTAAACGTAATAAGAGTTCCGGTTTTTACTTCAATAAGAACAAGGTCTTCATTAAGAGAGGCCGGAAGAGTTCTCAACCTCAGCAGACAGGAAATACAGTCAGTAGTAAATGAATATTCTTCAGAGAATTACAGGAAAAAACCTGATATAAAAAAATCAGGAATCAGCTTTGCAGATGAAGACTTATTAAAAGCTTCCTACTCTATTTCGGGCTACATAAGACATCTGTCAATGCATCCGTGCGCATTTGTAATAATCGATAAAGAATGTTCTGACATAATACCCCTGATGATTTCAGAAACAGGAGATGTAATGAGCCAGTACTCTGGTGAGAATATAGAAGATATGGGATTTATAAAAATCGATCTTATAAATTCAGTAACACTCGATCATATCAGTGAAGTCTCTGAGATACTTTTAAAAACAAGAGGAATTGATATGAATTTTTCAAAAATACCCAGGGATGACAAAAGGGTTTATCAAATGCTTGAGAAAGGTAATTCTTTATGTGTATTTCAGATGGAAAGCATGGGCATAAGATCACTTATGAAGAAGCTCAGGCCATCCTCAGTTGAGGACATTGCCCTTCTTATATCGCTTTACAGGCCTGGCCCCCAGCAGTCCGGAATGGTTGAAATATTTATAAGAAGAAAATTCAGAGAAGAGCCTGCTGATTATATGCACAGTGATTTAAAAGAAATATTAAAAGAAACCTGTGGCGTAATGCTTTACCAGGAACAGGTTATGAAAGCTGCAGAAAAAATAGCCGGATACACCCCTTTCGAGTCAGACAGACTGAGGAAAGCAATCACTGATCTTTCAGAAAAAGATATGGAAAATGAAAGGAAAAGATTCTTAAAAGGGTCTCTCAGCAGAGGATACGGATATGAACTGTCTGTCAGAATATTCGATCTTATCAGGAAATTCGCAGGTTACGGATTTGTAAAGGCACATGCAGCATCATATGCTGATATAGGCTATATNNATCTGTTATCCTCACGAGAAATTCAGGGTATTACAGCAGAGGATCTTACATAGAAGAAGCAAGAAGACTGGGAATATATATAAAACCTCCAGATATCAACAACTCATCAGACAGATATCTTGCAGAAAACGATGGCAAGTCATTAATAGTATCACTATCCTCGGTAAGTGATCTCGGGCCTAAAGGAGTAAACGAGATAATCAGAGAAAGAAATAGTAATGGAAAATACCAAGGATTTTTTGATTTTTATGAAAGAATAGTAAAAAAAGGAAAAATATCCATAAAAGCAGCAAAGAATCTTATAGATATAGGTGCTTTTGACTTTACAGGACTTAAAAGAAAATACCTGTTAATAATTCTTGAATATCTTTCATCGGTGAAAAGAAAAAAACATACCGGCATAACTTCCAGCATGTTTGATAAAGGTATGGATAATACAGGTGATTTTTTTCCTGAGATATCAGATCTGGTAGAAGATTATGACACTTCTGAAAAAATTGAGATTGAAAGTAATCTGCTTGGATTCTGTATAAGCGCAAATCCCCTTGATTATTTCAAGGACATAACAAAAGATCTCAATATAACCAGGAGCGGTTGTTTTAAGGAAAATATCAGTGCAAAAAGACCTTTAAGAAATAATGTGATCTCTGAAGGCTTTGTTCTCATAAAGAGAAAGGAGGCCTGTAAAAACTGCAGAGATAAAAGAGAAATAATATTTTTAACTCTTGAAGACAGGGATGGCATGTATGAAGCCGTATCATTTTCAGAACCATCTATAAAATACTGCGAACAGATAAAACCGGGAACCCCGGTACTTGTCAGAGGTGCCCTTGTTTTTAAAAAAAATGATGTATACATAAGAATAGATTACATAAAAAACCTGGCTGAGCTTAAAAAAACAAAGGAAAATTCCCTGAAACAGACTCTGAAAACATGCATAATTGCCAAATCATAACTTAAAGAATATGGAAAACAAAAGACAGATAATACATGTGGATATGGATGCTTTCTTTGCACAGATAGAGCAAAGAGATAATCCTGAATACAAGAACAAACCTCTCATTGTTGGAGGACCGCTCAACAGAGGCGTGATTTCCTCTGCCTCTTATGAAGCAAGAGCTTACGGCCTTCATTCAGGAATGCCTCTTTACAAAGCAAAAAAACTTTGCCCCAAAGGTATTTATGTTCCTGTCAATATGGAAAAATATCTTTTTGAATCCAGGATAATAAGGTCTGTATTTTATCAATTTACTCCTCTTGTCGAACCTGTCGGGTGTGATGAAGCTTTTCTTGATGTAACAGGATGTGAGAAACTTTTTGGCAAAGCTTTTGAGATTGCAAAAAAGATAAAGGGCGCAATATATGAGAAAACAAACCTTACATCCTCTGCAGGAATAGGGTCAAATAAATTTTTTGCAAAACTTGCATCAAATCTCGGAAAACCGAACGGACTTACTGTTCTTGAAAGAACACCTGAAATAATGGATAAAATAAAATTACTGCCTGTTTCAAGCATATGGGGAATAGGAAGATCAATCGAAGAAAGTCTTAATAAAATGGGTGTGAAAAGTATAGGAGATCTTGCAAAAATACCTCCTGAGATACTTAGGGTGAAATTTAAGGAAACCGGAGAATTTATCTATAAGATGGCAAATGGAATTGATAACCGCTCCGTAACGGTTCCATCCGATCCGAAATCCATAGGAAGAGAAATGACTTTATCCAAAGACACATCAGATATGGCTAATTTGAAAATAATAGCATTAAAACTTATTCAGAAAATAGCTCTAAACCTCGGCCGCGAAAAATGCAAGGGCAGAACGATAACACTCAAAATAAGATTTTCAGATTTTACAGGAACATCCTCAAGAATAACAATAGACAAATATACTGATAGTATATTTGAAATCTATAAAATAGTTATTTCTTTAATGAAAAAGATAGATCTAGTAAGGAAAAAAATAAGAATGATTGGGATTTCAGTATCAGGACTTAAAAAATACAGCCTGATTGAATACAGTCTTTTTGAAAATCATGATAAAAAAGATAATCTG
>DNFX01000205.1 GCA_003486795.1 Actinomycetota bacterium | reverse complement strand
AGCAGCGACAAAACAGGGCCGTAATCATCTCCGGAGTAAGGATCATTGTTTCCGACAATTGTAAAAAGTATATTATCCCTGATAGTGTTTACCATAAATTGCTCCCGGTTTTCATACAGTTCCATTATATCTTTGCATTTAATGTGCCAACAATAATTATTATCTATTTAACCAGATAATTATATTATAATCGCGGAAAGATAGTAACAAAAGTATTTATTTACGTAACTTTTATTACTTTAAATAATTTGTATACTAATAAAACTTATTGTAATCATAAAATATTTGATATAAAATATTAATTAAAAGTAAGATAAAAAAGTTTACAGGATGGATTTTGTTAATTCTCCAATCTTGGCACTTTTTTTGCTTAACATCCTGATATAAGGAAATTAAGTAAAAATGGAAAGTATGAATAAAGTTGATATCTCAACAAATATTGCTTCTTCTGTTATTCTTTCAAGCTGTATATCAATTCAGTCCCGTAATGACGGTAATGCGGTTGTCAAATGCATAAATGCAGGCTCCAATGTTAGAGTACTTTCACCTGATGATAAAATTGTATTTGATTCAGAAGAATCAGCCGATGGCATAATTGCGCAGTGCTGTGACAAGGCAGACAGGAATTACGTTATTGAAATTGAAAAATCAGGCCTGCCTCTTTTCCGCCTTAAGCTTTCATGTGGAAAAAACGGCGGATGGTATGCGGCCGGCAAGCATTTTATCGGCGGCCTGATAACAATCATGATTGCAGACTGCAGCAGCGGCTGCCTGCATCTTGTAGATCCGTCAAGTTATGCAGGCCGGGTAAACGAAGTTAAATCAAACGCAATGATAGATGATAATAGTGAAGAGCTTTTTATAATTCTTAAAGAATCACTGCCCAGCAGTTTGTTTAATGAACTNNTAAAGAGAATTTAAAATAAAACCGGATCACTTTTAATCAGTTTTTCATAAATATTTTAACGAAAAGTAAACCCTCTGCATTGTGGATATCATGGTCATCACTGACATTATGCTGAAAAGCAAAATCAGATAAGAAGGAAATATAAAAAAGAGTGAATAAAAAATAATTGTTTCAAAACCCTCAACCAGGCCTTTGGGCATCACAACAGATGTCAGTATTCCATTATCAGCTTCTTTTCTTCTTTTTTCCAGAATTGCGGATAGATACAGCCATGATGCTGTATTTATGTAGAAACTCCCGAGAAGAAAAACAGCCGCTATCCAGATTTCCTTAAGGTTTGTTTTTAACGCAAAAGATATCGGTATCATAGCATATACCGCAAAGTCAGCCATAATATCCAGATATGCGCCTTTATCTGTCTGCTTTTTGTATCTCCGGGCAAGCGCGCCGTCAAGTCCGTCCAGAATCCGGTTTAAAATCCAGAGAAATAACCCTGGAAGCAGATACCCGTAAATCACTGCAGCAGCAGAAGCTGTCCCGGCAATAAAAGCGCAATAGGTTATATGTTCAGGATTTATCCCGGAAGCCATGCCGCCTGTAAATGCTGTTAGGATATCATCCTTGATTTTTCTTAATTTCTCATCAAACATGCAGGAATTCCTTTATTTCATTATTCGCAAAAATATTTCACTAATCAGCCTGTTCTGATTTATTTTCTGACATACTGCGTCTATGTGCCTGATATTTTTTTATAATAACAGGTAAAATACTTAGAATACCCAGCATAAAAAGCGCAATAATTATATGTGTTCTGGTTTTCCCATCGGAAAATGATGAGGCGGAAGCACCGGTATTTCCAATATACGCGTAAACAAATGAACCGGGTATAATTCCGAGTGAAGTTGTCCAGATAAAAGTCCGAAGCGGAATCCTGGTAACACCCGCAAGAAGATTAACCAGAAAGAATGGAAATACCGGGATGATGCGCAGTGTAATCAGGTAGTTTTTCCCGTTACTCTCCATATCCGCGTTAAACTTTATAAGTTTGCTGCTGTATCTGCTCTGAATATCGCGTCCTAATATGTAGCGGGAAGCGGCAAAGCCCGCAACCGCGCTGCATGTCGCACCGATGTTGATTACCAGAATCCCTGCGGCCGTACCATAAAAAAAACCTGCAAGAACTGACATGATGGCCGAGCCCGGAAGAGTAAAAACTGAAACCGCGATATAAAAAACTACATAAATTAAAACTGATATTATTAAATGTTCCTGTACATCCTGCCTGAGATTGTCTTCCTGTTCTATAATGTTTTCGATATCAACCACCTTCCCGAGTGGTGTGAAATAAAAAAGCAGCAGCGGCGTTAATATGATGAAAGCTAGTATCGCAAGTTTAAAACTGAGTTTCAATAAATACCCCCATGATGCCTAAACCCATTATTCCTGATTATAACGTCTGTTAAGAAAAACCGAAAGAGCGGAAATGAAAGAAAAAGGAGATCAGANNTATTTATTTCCCGGTTTCAGCATTATCCCGGTCCAGGAAAGGTGATAAAAGCATCCAGTAAAACTGCTGAATTTTTCTGCTGTCAAAACCTTTTAAACCCAGCTTAATATTTTCCTGTCCGTCTTGCGGGTTTTCTGTATAGCTTTTAAAGATATAATCCCACCAGGACAGGCTGAAGCCGAAGTTCGAATCAGTCTCTTTTCTGCGCAGCGAATGATGAATGCGGTGCATGTCAGGAGTTACCAGTATTTTTCTTATAATACTGTCTGCAGAAAGCGGGATATTTATATTGGCATG
>DNFX01000203.1 GCA_003486795.1 Actinomycetota bacterium | reverse complement strand
CAGCAGTCCGGCTGTTATATAAAAACAATAACTGGCCTTTTATTTCTTTAATTTAAATATCGGTTTGATAATTTGAAGAATTTCTAATTCTCAATTCAAAAGCCCCTGGATAATCAGCTCCGTTGCAGCATCTTCATCAAGACCTCTGGACATAAGCGTTTCCAGCTGTTTTTTATCTACACTTCCTATAGAAGCTTCGTGTGTAATATGAGCAGTAGCATTTTTTACTTCTACAATTGGAACAGCGCTTGCTTTTCCATTTCCTTTTATGATTTCTTTGCAGTCAACATGCCCTCTTGAATAATTGCCTGAAGCTATGAGTTTGTTGAAGATTTCTGCGGTTGCATTATCCCGGACCGCTACTCTGGAAGTAAGAACGCCTTTTGAGTTGTCTCCATTAAGGTAACCTGTTTCTCTTATAATAATTCTGTCATCATCAGTTCCGTTTATTCTTGCCATCATTTCCAGCACGGAATCAGGACCACACTCAGATTCAATATCCATATCAATAAGCCCTACTCTTCCTTTTACGAGCTCAAATTCAGTCCTGAACCTTGCTTCTTTTTCAAGAATCACTCTTGTTTTGGGAATTACTCTCACTCCTCCGCCCGGACTGTGTATGTGTCTTTCAAAATATGAATATTTTGCTTTTTCATGCAAATAAATTTTTGCATCCATTTTATGAAGAACATCTTTTGCAGCAGGAAAAACACAGTGTGCAAGAAGAGATATTGATGCACCTTTTTCAATTTCAGTTTCTATCTCAATATTTTGTATTGCATTTTCATCGGTAACTCCGAAGCAGAGATGAACCGGCTTTATAATTATTTTGCCCTCTTTTACAACAAGCCTGACCCTGACACCATCTTTGATGCTTTCAGTAAATAGATCAATGCCATCTATCAGATTGGATGAAATAACTTCATCTTTATTTATTACCAGTCTTGCCACATTAGGGTCATGAATAACATTTTTCAGATCGGCTGCTTCATATAATATTTCTTCTTTTAACATTTTCTTTTATTTATCGTAATCTTTTCAAATAAAGCAAATCTATATATTCTTCTCAAGTTCAGAGAAAAGGGGAATATTCTTATGGGCGCATGAAAGACACTTACCCTCAAAATACTTCCTTATTTTACTTACCTTTCCTTCATCAAGCAAAGTTCCGCTGCAAAGCAGATAAGCATATTGTGCATTTTTTAATACTTCAAGGCTGTGAGTAATTAATATTACTGTCGCTCCGTTGCTGTGCAGATGCTTTATGGCACTAAAAATATTGTCGAGTGAAGCAACATCTATACCTGAATCAGGCTCATCCAGTATTACAAGTTCGGGTTGCATGGCAACAATTGAGGCAAGTTCAAATTTTTTTCTTTCTCCCCCGCTCAGACTTTTGTCTATAGCTCTGTCTGCATATTCTCTGTAATCAATCCCCAGAATCGATAATGCTTTTTTTATGCTGTCTTCTTTTTTATCTTTTGAGGATGCCAGCATAAACTGTCTGATTTTCAGACCTTCAAATCTTGCAGGTTCCTGCCAACCCATAGTTATTCCTAGTTTTGATCTTTCATAAACTCCCAGTTCTTTAAGAGAAATGTCCTTAAAATAAATATCACCATCAAATTTCCTGTAACCATCAAGACCCATTACTGTTGAAGCAAATGTCGATTTCCCTGCACCATTTGGTCCGACAACTGCATGTATTTCTCCTTCCCTGAAAGTAAGGCTGAGATTATCCAGTATTTTCTTTCCGTTTAAAGAAAGTGTAAGATTTTTGGTTTTTAATAATGTATTCATAATCATTCCTTATTATACAACTTTGCATTTTATAAATGATTTGAAATTTTTAAAAGTAATTTAAAAAATAATTACGTCAAAAATAAAAAATGGAAAAAAAATAAAAAAATATTAAACTTGATATTGATATTAATAAGCATAAGCCGGAAAACAGATGTTTTCTAATTTATTAATCGGCAGGTGTATTATTTATAGCCAGAAAAATAATCAGCTGGTTTTAAAAAATTTTTTAAATAAAAGGAGAGCTGAGGACATTGCAAAAATATATTGATATCAGAAGCGATACTGTTACCCTTCCTACTGAGGAGATGCTTGATGCAATGAGAAATGCAATCTCGGGTGATGATGTTTATGAAGATGATCCTACTGTAAATGAACTTGAAAGAAAATCTGCCGGAATTCTCGGAAAGGAAGCTGCATTATTTGTTCCGTCAGGGACTTTTGCCAATCAGCTTGCAATAATGACTCATACATCAAGGGGAGAGGAAATAATAGTCCCTGAAGGTAATCATATTGTTATACATGAGGTCGGGGCAAGTGCAGTATTGTCTCAGGTACAATTAAAAACCATAAAAGATAATTTTGGTGAAGTAGATATCAGTTTGCTGGAAAAGGCAGTAAGGCCTGATGATATACATTTTCCTAAAACAGGTCTTATATGCATGGAAAACGCACACTCTTCAGGAAAAGTAGTTTCGCTGAGAAACATGAAACAGGTTTATGATTTTGCAGGCAAGCGGAAAATCCCCGTTCATCTTGACGGCGCAAGGATATTTAATGCTGCAGTTGTTTTAAAAGCAGAGGCAGCAGAAATAGCCGGATATGCAGACTCGGTAATGTTCTGTCTTTCCAAAGGACTTTGCTGTCCAATCGGTTCCGTTCTTGCTGGTTCTTATGACTTTATTAAAAGAGCTCGTAAAAACAGGAAACTGATGGGTGGCGGTTTGAGGCAGGCAGGGTACATTGCAGCACCAGGCCTCATTGCCCTCGAAAAAATGACAAAAAGACTTGGAGAAGACCATGAACATGCAAAATACATGGCAGCAGGACTGGATGAAATAGATGAAATCAATATCCTTAAAAATCAGCTGGATATAAATATGGTTTTCTTCACCATAAAAAAAGACGGATTTAATGAAAAAGACTTTATAAAATATCTTGAAAAAAATAATATAAAAATAAACCCGCCGGAAGGAAACGAATTCCGGTTTGTCACCCACTACTGGATAAAAAAGCAGGATGTTGATTATATAACGAAAATTGTCAGTGATTTTTTTAAAAGATAATTTCTTTTTGAATAAAACTGTACTACACAATAAAAAAATAAAAGATTTTTTTTAAAGATTGATTAAAAATCCGAATTATTAATTTCCAAATGTATCAGCAGTGCATTTTCAACCTGCTTCATAGTCTGCATCGAAATTTTACTTAATGGCTTTATTAATCTTTCCCTATCAACAGTTCTTATCTGATTGCACTTAATTTTTGAATCTGATTTTAACCCGGTTTCATACTTTAAAATAGCAACCTCAAAAGGATATACTTTTCCCAATGAGGATGTTATTGGAATGACAGTAATTGTTGAAGAAAATTCATTATTTTTATTATTTGATATTACTAAGGCGGGTCTTGTTTTTCCAATTTCCGAACCTTTAACAGGCTCACGCGCTGTTAACCATATTTCTCCTCTTTCAGGATATTGCTGCATCTTTTCAGAGAATTCAGTCATTCCGGCCAGCTTTCAAGAGTAGCCTTTTCCCATTCCTCGTTTACTTTCTTATCCTTGCTGTTTTCATTTTTATATCCTTCTATGAGAAGAGAGTCTGTTTCTACTTTTTTATCCTTTATTATTTTTTCGATTACTGCTTCTGATATAAACCTGCTTTTATTTTCATAAGCTTCCAAAGCTTCTGCAACTTTTTCCGGCAAAGTAATATTTAATCTTTTCAAATTCTACCCCAGCCATCTAAGTAATTAATTATACATCATATTATACATATTAATATGTGTATTGTAAATACATAATCATTATATTTATAGGTTTATAAGGTATTCTTTTTTGCGATTAAAGTTGAATAATTATTCATAATTTTCACACTTTTTCAATTTTCAACTCTT
>DNFX01000149.1:4244-4416 GCA_003486795.1 Actinomycetota bacterium | reverse complement strand
AGGAGGAGCTTTAAAGCTCCTCCTTATTATCAGATAAAGCAGTTTTCATAATAATTTTAAAACTATTAATATCTTAAAAATATATTTTTTATCCGGATTTGTATATTGATCAGGATATTTCTTAGACTGTTTATTCCAGGCTATAATCCTTTGTTTTAATTTCAATTATTAT
>DNFX01000149.1:0-4126 GCA_003486795.1 Actinomycetota bacterium | reverse complement strand
AGTTCGGATATATCCTGCTTTCCGAAAAAGTCACCATAAAATTTTACGCTGCTTATAAGGCCATCTTCAATAAAAAGATAAGCTTGTACAAGTCCGCAGGCAAATTTTTCCTCATTGCTGAAATTATATTTTGGCGAATAGCCATAATTCCATTCCCAGGTGGAATATTTTTCTTCAACAAGTCTTTCAATGGACTTTATATCAGCTTCTGTCAACTTGTAAATTTCGCAATCTTTATTGCTTTCAAGAATACCGGATATGACAAGTTTTTTAAATTCATGAATATCTATCGGATTTTCAAGATAGTCACAGATGTTTGCAACTCTGCTTTTAACTGATTTTGTTGCCTTGTCTTTAAATTTAAGCGGATTAGCTTTGAGAGATTTTTCCAGTTTGCTTAAATCAGAAGAAAAGAGAAGAGTACCATGATGTATCATTCTTCCCTTGCTTTTAAATTGTGCATTTCCTGATATTTTTTTATCATCGATTAATATATCATTTCTTCCACTAAGCTGTGCCTTTACACCCATATTCCCCAAAATGGAGATTATCGGCTGGGTGAATTTTTTAAAATCCATAAAACTTTCCTCATTATCATTAATAATGAAGGAAAAGTTAAGATTTCCATGACAATGATAAACTGCGCCTCCTCCTGACAATCTTCGCACAACAGCGATATTGTTTTCATGAACATATTCGGTATTTATCTCAGAAAGAGTATTCTGGTTTTTTCCTATTATTATTTTTGGCGGATTGATATACAACATGAAGAAATCTTCGGTTTTATTTTTTAAAAGATATTCTTCAGAAGCTATATTGAAATAAGCATTATCTGAATTATTGTCAATAATGTACATTTTGTAAAATCCTTGATTTTCAATAACTGGTTATTTTTTTGGTTTGAATTGGGCTTCAGCCCCTTTAGGAACTACGCAGATAAATCCGAAAGGCTCATCTCCTGTATTTATCCACTGATGTATCTCATTGCCGGGAACAAATACTGCCATATTCGGAAGCAGTTCTTTTTCTCCATAGGTCCCTTTTATCATACCTCTGCCTCTGACAACAAAAACCTCATGTTCATGAGGATGGCTGCCGTAGCTGCTTTTACCACCTGCCGGCATCTCGATATATCTTAACTCAAAATTTTCTGCACCCATCTCGGATGTGATCATCCAGTACATTTTATTTCCCGAACTTGACATTCCCATTATCTCTTCTGATAGTTCTGTTATTTCCATTTTCTCCTCAGATTAAAAAAGTTTATAAATAATAGATTTTAAATAAAAAAATAATGATTTTTATAATTTCACAAGTAAGGTAAAAGTTCAATATATAAATTATTATGTTCCGGCAGGAATTAAAAATAAAAAAGGGCATATGATAAATCATTTGCCCTTTTAAAAATTACCAACTTTATAAAAAATAATATTACTATTTTTTATATTAGTAAGCTATATTAGATAATGCACCCCAGGCAGCACCCCAGACAACAACAATAATAATCATTGAGAATATCCAGGGAAGAATAACGCCAAGTATAATTCCGGTAATATCGAATTTTTTTCCCGGTTCCCCAGCTTCTTTATTTTTAATCTTAACCAGGTCTACAATTCCGATTATAATTGCAGCAAGACCAAGCGCCCAGCCTACAAAAGGAATTATTGCGCAAATACCAAGAACCAGTGAAGTCTTTGACATACCACTGGGTTTACTTAGATCTACATCATTCATGTTGTCTCCCTTCTTTTATTCATGTTGCTTTTTAAATAGATCATGAAAAAAGTTAAATATTTGAAAATAATATCTGCTGTTATGAAAAACTTTTAACCAATAGTACAATCTTATATAAAATTATAATTAAAATCTGATATATATTACAAGAAAAATTAAAAATAGTTTTAATAAGTGTAAAGCTGAATATTATAAGTAATTAAGAGTAATAAACTTTGACAGGATCTCTCTCCATTTTTTTCAGGACTGTCTGTGTTTTGGAAAACAGGTCCATAAAATCACCGGCATTTAATGTTTTTGCAGCTTCAATTGCAATAGATGCACATGCGCGGGCATCCTCACATGCATTATGATGCTTGAAATCTATATTTAAAAATTCTGATATGGTATTTAATTTATAATTTTCAAGTCCGATCCAGACTTTTCGTGCCAGATTTACTGTGCAGGCATACATTATTTCCGGATAGTCTATCTGGTAGACATTTAAAAGAGACTTAAGGACAGATATATCAAACATGGCATTATGGGCAATCACTATTCTGCCCTCAAGGTGTTTTCTGACTGAAGGCCATATTCTGTAAAATTCCGGTTTTTTCTCAACAATTTCTTCGTTTATCCCATGCAATCTGACATTAAAAGGGCGGAAGTAAGGTTCCGGTGGTTTCATTAACCAGTATCTTGTTTTTATTATTTCATAATCCCTTATTATGGCGATACCCAGAGAGCATGCACTTGAAAATTTCTCATTTGCTGTTTCAAAATCAATTGCAGCAATTTCTCTTGCAACTGTCATCTGGAATTTAAAATACCTGTCCCTTTCTTTACGGCAAATTTAACATACTCATTGCATTTTTTCTGATAAATTTCTTCATCATTAAATCCATTATAAGTAATTGTTAGAATTTGTAAAAAATATTTTTATGGTTTTTAATTTTATATAATAGTATTTTTTATTTATAAAATAATTACGGGTTATTATAAAAGGAGAAACATCATGAAAAAAAGTATAGGTACTTATGAGAGACTGTACCCCAATCCTGTTGCACTCATTTCATGCTCGTATAAAGGTTCTGACAATATAATAACACTTGCTTGGGTGGGAACGGTATGCAGTAATCCTCCAATGATTTCCATTTCAGTAAGACCTTCAAGATACTCACATGAACTTATAGGTAAATCCGGAGAGTTTGTTATAAATATACCTGATTACAAAATGACAGAAATATGTAATTTTTGCGGCAGCAGATCAGGAAGGGATATTGACAAGTTTGCAGCGTGCGGGCTAAGTAAAGAAAAAGGATTTAAATCAAAAACAATAATGATTAAGGAATGCCCCATAAGTATTGAATGTATTGTAAGGCAGACTTTAAATCTGGGCACACACGATGTTTTTATCGGGGAGGTAATCAGTGTAAATGCAGAAGAGAGTTTTATCTATTCTGATGGTGATATTGATTATGAAAAACTGGATATGATTACTTATCTTATGGGAAATTATTATAAGACAGAAATAATAAAATAATAATCAGGGTGGTAGGATATCCGGAATATGATATAAAAAATTTTCTTTTTCGTAACAAAACATTATTTTTATCCGTTATAAAAACTGTAAGGAAAATAATTTTTAAGAATTAATTTGTTTGAAAGAAGGTAAAATGTTAAAGAAAATATTGATAGGTGTTGCTGTTTTTCTTACAGTTTCATTAAGTGCAGCAGGAGTTGTTTATGCTACAAATAAATCTCTTGGAAGAAATGCTGAATTGAAAAATGATTCCTCTTTTACAAATGACAGTGCAGGTAATTATTCCGAAACAGCAGGCAGAAATTTCAGGAATTTTGCCGTAGAAAATAATGATGGTGGCGGTAATCAGTACCGTTTTCAAGAACAGGAATGTGAAGAATGTAAAGATTGTCTGCAAAACAGGGAATATAATTGTGAGCAGAACCGTATTCAGAAAAGAGATGCAATTGAAAGTAATGACAACAATCAGAAATACAATTGCGAAGAGAACTGTATCCAGAACCGTAATCAGGAAAATAATCCGGAATGCACCGGTGAAGAGAACTGCCTCAGAAATCAGAATATGATTAACAGAAATAATAATGAGTGTCCTCAGCAGGAAAATTCATCTGTTGGGAACAGTAATGGTTTTGGAAGAAATAAATAGTTATAAATAAATAATTCTATTATTTTTTGCAGGAATGTATTTATTTCATTAAATAACATTCCTGCTTTTTTATATTATAATATCTTTAAAAGAACTTTATCTTTATAAAAAATTATTATTATTTTTAAAATCATATTAACCAAAGGTGCAATAATGCAGTCCGGAATTAAAAGAAATAAAGTTTTTAAAACCATTTTTATATCAACAATATTAATCATCTTATT
>DNFX01000044.1:1790-4272 GCA_003486795.1 Actinomycetota bacterium | reverse complement strand
TTGCCAGAAATACAATTACATCTGCTACGTCCTCAGGCTGGCCTATTCTTCTCAGAGGTACAGCTTCAGGATTAAAATGAGTGAATTCTTTGGTCATACCAGTATCAATAAATCCAGGGGAAACAGCATTTACATTTATATTATAAGGACCGCCTATCTTTGCAAGAGACATCGTCAGAGTTATGATGCCTCCTTTGGAAGTACAGTAGTCAATACCCGTAGCAATGCCACCAATCTGTCCGGAAATAGAGGTTATATTTACTATTTTTCCGTATTTCATTTTTTTCATAAGAATTAAGGCTTCCCTGCAGCAAAGATATGTTCCCCTTAAATTAATTTTAAGCATTTTATCCCATTGTTTTTCATCAATCTCTTCTACAGACAAAGTGTCACAAATCCCGGCACAGTTGACCAGAATATCTACCCTTCCGAACAAACTTACTGTTTTGTCAAAAAGATTTTTTATATCGGTGCTTTCCGATATATCTGTTTTTACAAACTCGCATCTTGCTTCTGTTTTTTTTGTTATTTCTTCTGCAGTTTTACTGCCTCCTTCAGCATTCAGATCTGCTACAATAACTCCTTCAGCTTCTTCTTTTGCTATAGCAAAAGCTGTAGCTTCGCCAATCCCGCCGGCAGAACCGGTTACAATTGCCACTTTCCCTTTAAGTTCTTTCATGTTCCAAACCTCTTTTAAAACTGATTCGATATTTTTAATTAATTCCTCAATAAATACTTTAAAAAACGAAAAAATATAATTCTATATATATCTGAAATTATGAAAGCAGAGATTATTTTATCAAATATTTAATACAAAAGTATACTTTATTATTTTATATCACATGAATACATTTTTTAACTATTTTGGAAAATTTTTGGCAATATAGTGTTATAATATTTTAAAATATTGAAGTGCCTATGTTTTTTAGAACATTATTTCAGTATGCATATCAATAATTATTGACAGGGATTTTCATAGATAAATTTATAATTATAATAAACTAACAATAATATGCTATGGAATATATTTGTAACTATGGAAAAGAATTCTTAAGCCTAGAAATACCTGAAGAAAATATTATAAAATTTAATTACCGGCAAAATAACCATTCTGAAAAAGCTGAAGAGGAAATAATCAGTCAGGCTATCTTAAACCCAATTGCTGCAAAGCCTTTACATAAAGCTGCGAACAAAAAAAAAGAAGCCTGCGTACTTGTTTCAGATATAACCAGGCCCTGCCCATCCTATAAATTTCTTCCTTATCTGATAAAAGAGCTGGAAAAAGCAGAGGTTGAAAAAATAAAAATAGTATTCGGACTTGGAATACACAGAAAACATACACGCGATGAGCAAATCAGACTTGCCGGGAATTATGCTGCAGAAAAATGCGTCCTTATTGATTCTGACCAGAACAGATGCATATCAGTCGGTACTACTTCAAGAGGAACCCCGGTAGAAGTATTTGAGGAAGTACTGGATTCAGATTTCCTGATAGCCACAGGAAATATTGAATACCATTATTTTGCAGGATATTCGGGAGGCTCAAAAGCATTAATGCCTGGTGTATGTTCATATAGCTCTGTTGCCGCCAATCACTCGATGATGCTTGACGAAATGGCTGGAGCAGGACAGTATTACGATAATCCGGTAAGACAGGATATCGAAGAGGTTGGAAAAATTGTAAATATTGACTACATCTATAATGTTATTCTTGATGACCATAAAAAGATAATAGGTGCAGTTGCAGGTAAAAATAATGAAGCCTTTATTGAAGGTATGAAGATATATGATTCATTTTATGAAATAACCTCTTCTGAAAAAGCCGATATAGTTATTACGGCCTGCGGCGGATACCCGAAAGATATAAATCTTTACCAGGCCCAGAAAGCTCTTGATAATGTCAAAGATATTATTAAGGATAAAGGCACAATAATAATGATTGCTGAATGTCCCGAAGGTTTCGGGGAAGACAAATTTGCCGAATGGATGCATAATGCTTCTGATTTTGAATATCTCTACAAAAAAATAAAGGAAAAATTTGTTCTTGGGGGTCATAAAGCTGTAGCTGTATCAAAACTGCTCACAAAAGCAAAAGTACTCTTGTACTCAAGCTTTGATACAGCCACCACAAATCAGATGGGCTTTGGCAAAATAAATTCCATTCAGGATTACATTAACTCAAGGTTATCAGAAGATAAAGATTTAAGATTTGCTGTTGTCCCAAATGGCCGCTTTATCAGACTTTCCAGATAACCAGAGAAGAAATCTTTTTCCCTGAACAGATCTTAATTATTTCTACAAATCTTAAAGCCTGTATTATATTTCTATATTATCTCTATATTATCAGTATTATAACAGAACAAATTACCATCATCCAACAGAAAGCCTGATTAAAACCTTATATATTTATTTTATCCCTGTTAAAAACCCACCTGGGTTTTTTACCTTCCAGGATATCCGCAACTCCTTCTGCTGCATGCAT
>DNFX01000044.1:0-1749 GCA_003486795.1 Actinomycetota bacterium | reverse complement strand
ACATCCAGGGCTGCCCCGGAAATCTTTTCTTCAGTCAGCGCTTCTGCCAATGCTTTTTCGTCAATTATTCCACCTCTTGAAGTATTGATTATAAAAGCACTTTTCTTCATCCTGCCAAGGAGTTTTTCTCCTATTATGTGGTGATTTTCCTTTGTATAAGGAATATGAACGCTTATAAAATCAGAAACTTCAAACAGCTCTTCCATACTATCCACTTTTCTGCATTGAAAATCATCCTCTTTAAAATCCTGTACATAAGGATCAAAGAAAAGAATGCTCATTTTAAAACATTTGTAACATAATTTCGCAAGTTTTTTCCCTATCTTTCCAAATCCTACAAGACCAAGCGTTTTTTCTGCCATATCAACCGGAAGATAGGAATTTCTTATGGCAAAATTGCCGCTTCTTACTTCAGAGTCCATCTTGTTCAAATATTTGGAAAGAGCCAGCATAAATGCAAGAGCATGCTCAGCAACGCTGTCAGTATTAGCTTCGGGAGTATTACATACAGGTATATTTTTTTCAGAGGCAGCTTCAACATCAACATTATCCACACCCGCGCCGGTCCTTGCAATAACTCTGAGCTTTGGGCTTGAGAAAATGGTTTCTCTTGATAATTTAGTGGCTGTTCTTACTATTATCGCATCTGCATCCTTTGCATGCTCCCTTACAGTTTCATCATCAGGAGATGGAGATATGCTGATATTAAAACCTTTGCTTTTCAAAAAATCTATGGCGTCCTTGTGGATCTTCTGGGATAAAAGAATATTTTTCATTTAAATCATACCCTTTTCTTCAAGATATTTTTTCATTTCCTCATACTGCGCTTCTGTAAGCGGCTTTAAAGGTTTTCTGGGAGCTCCGCCATTATAACCAGCCAAGGTAGCTGAAGCTTTTACTGCACTTACTCCACCGCTTCCTGATACCTTGGAATTTAATGAAAATATCTCGAAATGCAGTTTTACTGCATCTTCCATATTTCCTGATTTAAAAGCATCATAAAGCTCGCAGCATTTCTCAGGGAAACCATTTGCCAGTGAAAGTATTCCTCCTGTTGCTCCGCAAATGAGCCCTGTAAGGAAAAAATTAGCTGAACCGGCTATAACGCAGAAATCTTCAATTCCTCTTGTTGCGTTAAGATATCCCATTATCCCGTCAGAAGAACTGTCCTTCATTCCGACAATATTTTTATGGGCTGCCAGTTTGCCGACTGCTTTTGGTGAAATCTTTACGCCACCGGCAAAACCGGGAGCATTATACATTAACATGGGCACAGATATACTGTCTGCAATCTCTGTATAATAATCAATCAGTATTTCATCTTTCATCTGTTTTGCAAAATAGCTGGGGGTCAGGATACTCACAAAATCTGCACCCAGTTCTGCTGCCTGTCTGCTGAATTCTATGGTTTCCTTGGTAGATTCGCATCCTGTTCCTGCCATTACTACTTTATCCTGTTTGTTTTTTATGAAAACTTCAAGAATTTTAAGCTTCTCATCAAAAGTCAGACTTTTATTTTCGCCATTTGAACCTAATGCCAGATAACCCCTGATTGAAGTTCTGTTATATTTTTTTATATTCTCTTCCAGCTTATCGTACTGAATCTCTTCATCGGCACCAAAAGGTGTTACTGCAGGAATAAATACCCCGCTTAATTTTTCCTTTAACATTCTCTCTCCTTTAACTGGTACTTATTTTTTGTATATCTTTTAATATTTTTTATTTTCTCTGGTTAAATTTCCACTGATT
>DNFX01000025.1 GCA_003486795.1 Actinomycetota bacterium | reverse complement strand
TCATTCAGGGCAATATCTGAAGGACAGACAGATTTGATTCTGGAATATATAAGACCATGGGAAGAAGGAATGGAATCGGCGGATTCGTTTACTTTAAAAATTACAGTCAGATGATTAAGTAAAATAATACAATTTGTTTATAGTTCTTCATAAGTAAAATTTTTAAGACACTTAACTGCATTCCGGTCATGGCTATTTAAATATTGGTTAATTTAGATTAGAATTATAAATAATAACAAATCATTTTATAAATATAATCAACTATATATGTTATTTTTTTAATTAATTCTTAAAATATATTTTTATCAAAAAAACAGGTTTCAAGAGAATAATATCATTAGAGAAAGAGGTATTTTATGGCTGTTATAACTATCTCCCGACTAGTAGGTAGTAGAGGCACTTTAATCGGAAAAGAAGTTGCAAAAAGAATGAAATATGATTATGTGGACAGAGAACTCATACAGGAAATAATGAATCAGTATGGCGAAGTTGAATTCAAGAATATATATGATAAAAAATTAAGTATCTGGGACAGATATTCGGGAATTACAAATGGTATGCTGGATTTCTTTAAGAAAGTAATGTTTTCAATTGCAAAATCAGGAAATGTGGTAATAATCGGTCGAGGCAGTTTTGTAAGTCTCAGGGAATATGATGATGTACTGGACATTATGATATATGCGCCGATGAATATGAGGATTAAAGCTATAATGCAGATGAGAAATATTGATGATCCCGAGAAAGCAGAAAAATATATATTACATAAAGAAGAAGTAAGACAATCATTTATTGAGCATACTTATAATATCAAATGGAATCAGATAGATAATTTTGATTTGGTTTTCAATACCGGCAAACTAAGTCCTGAACTTGTGATTGATACTATAGTTATGGCAGGTAAAAATATTGAGAGCAGGGTTTTAGGTAAAGATTCACTGCTTACATCAGAAATTAAATCCGATGAGATTCTTGATAATACGGTAAAGAGCCTTCTTGGAAGATAAAATTTTAATTTCCAGCCGGTAAAAACGGCTGGTTTTTTATTAAGAAAGCTTATTGGACTTTATATTATTAAAATAAGGTGAATTGGCATGACAGATAATAAAGAAAAGCTGGTTGTGGTCTGGACAAGTCCGGACAGGGAAGTTGCACTAAAAATGGTTTTTATGTATGTTTTTAATTCAAAATTAAAAAAATGGTGGGAAGATGTTACTCTGATAGTCTGGGGACCTTCAGCAAAATTATTAAGCGAAGATAAAGAATTACAGGAATATATAGAAAAAATAAAAAATGAAGGAGTTGCGATTGAAGCCTGTCTCCGTTGTAGTGATATGTACGGCGTAACACAAAAACTTGAAGCGCTGGGAATAGATGTAAAATTAATGGGAGAACCTCTTACCTCTTATGCAAAAGAAGGAAGACATATACTTACATTCTAATATAAATAAATGAGAGAACTATCTTCTTCAAATAAAAAAGTAGATATTTTGATGATTGATAACTATGATTCCTTTACCTTTAATCTTGTTCAATACCTTGGTATTCTTGGTAAAAACATAAGAGTAAGAAGAAATGACAGGATAACCATCAGTGAAATTGAAGATATGTCTCCTGAAAAAATAGTTATTTCACCGGGACCCGGAAAACCGAAAGATGCAGGCATGTCAAAAGAATTGATCAGTGTTTTTTATAAAAAAATTCCAATATTAGGTGTATGTCTCGGACATCAGTGTATCGGCGAAGTATTTAATGCAAAAATTGTAAATTCCGGGTTAGTCTGTCACGGGAAAACATCTGAAATTTATCATGATTGTAAAACCATTTTTAAAAATATACCTAATCCGTTTGAGGCAGCAAGATATCATTCTCTTATTATAAAAAATAATACTCTTCCAGCATTTTTTGAAATAAGCGCAGAAACTTCAGATAATATAATAATGGGAATAAGGCATAAAAAATATCCACTTGAAGGCGTACAATTTCATCCCGAATCTTTTCTTACTGCTTCCGGACTGGATTTATTAAAGAATTTTGTGGAATTTTAAAAACCTTATCTTTTGTTTTTACACTAAAGATAAAAAATATAATCATATAATCATATAATCATAATGAGTCATATATCAGTAATAAAACTTAAGAATGAAGTCAGTCCCGAAGAAGTATATTATTATTTTTCCAGGAATAAATACTTTTGTTTTCTGGACAGCAGTCTTTCTGAAAGCAAATACACAAAGTTTTCTTACTTTTGTTTTGAACCTGATTTTCTTCTAAGAAGCAATGGGATAATCTGTGAAAAGAAATATTTTAAAACAAATAAATCGGTAATTAATAAATGTCATCCACTTGATTTTTTAGATAAGGCTGTTGCCGAACATATAAATTTTCCATTTTCTCCCGGACAGGGAAAAATAAACTTATCTTTTTATGATGATAATAAAGGGATTTATTATCAGGATGTTAATTTGGACAGGGAAATACTGCCAGATTTCAAAGGTGGCTTTGTCGGATATTTTTCATATGACTTGAAGAAGTATATAGAAAATCTTTCTGAAACTGTAGAAGATGATCTGCAACTGCCGCTTATTAATCTGTTTTTTTACAGAAAAGTTTTTTCTTATAATCATAAAGAAAAAAGATGGTACTATACTGAAATTATAGATCAGTCTGCTGAAAAGGAAAACGAAAGCAAATATTTATCTATAAATGAACTGGAAAGAGCTGCTTTATCAGCATCAATTATTCTTGAAAAAGCAAAAGATTTACTGAAAGAAGATGGAATTTTAAAGGGAATTGCCAGAAAGTATATTTTCCCGGGAATCAGAAACATAAATATAAGAACAGATATCTCAAAAAAAGATTACCTTGAAAAACTTGTCAAAATAAAGAAATATATTCATGAAGGTGAAATATACCAGGTTAATTACACCCACAGATTTTTCTGTGAGATACCTGTTGAACCGAACGATTTTTATTATATTTTAAGAAAGGTTAATCCGGCACCTTTTTCAGCTTTACTTAATTTTCCTGAATGCACAGTTGCTTCCACATCACCTGAAAGATTTATTTTTATAAAAAACAGATATATTGAAACAAGACCGATAAAAGGAACAAGGCCAAGGGGAGAGAATAAATATCAGGATGATATTTATAGAAGGGAATTAAAAAACAGTATAAAAGACAGAGCAGAGCTGAATATGATAGTTGATCTGGAGAGAAATGATTTGGGGAAGTTCTGTAATTACGGAAGCGTCAGAGTAAACAAGCATGCTGAAATTGAGAAATATGCGAAGGTTTTTCATCTTGTATCAACCGTCAC
>DNFX01000161.1 GCA_003486795.1 Actinomycetota bacterium | reverse complement strand
TCAAGAAAAGAATGTATATAGAAATTCTTTATGTTGTGTTTCACTGCCATTTTCATTAAGGCTTTA
Source organism: Actinomycetota bacterium (assembly GCA_003486795.1). The sequence continues at coordinate 6,724 of DNFX01000161.1, read as the reverse complement.
AGATGATCTATATGACTGTGGACTCCTCCATCTGACAAACATCCCATGAAATGCAGATCGGAATTTTTTTTAATTACATTTTCAAATGCATTTTTAAAAACTGTATTATTATAGAAGCTGCCGTCTTTTATTGCGTTTGTTATCTTTGTATAATCCTGAACAACTATCCTTCCGGCACCTATATTTGTATGCCCGACTTCTGAATTCCCCATCTGTCCTTCTGGAAGTCCTACCTTTTCCCCGGCAGCATTTAGTTTTGTATACGGATAATATCTTGTGTAGTAATCTATATTAGATGTCAAAGCCTGATATATAGCATTACCTTTTTGTTTTTCAGAAATTCCCCATCCATCCATTATAATAAGACAAATAGGTTTTTTTACTTTATTCTTAACCATTTTCCCATTTTTTTATTAAAGACTTTCCTGTCATTTCATCAGGTTTTATTATATTCAGAATTTCCAGTATTGTTGGTGCAATATCACAAAGAGCAATGTCATCATTTTCATACGATATCAGAGAATTAATCCTTTCATCACATAAGATAAAAGGAACTCTTGAATTGGAATGAGCAGTTATTACACACTGTTTTTCAATATCAAACATTTCCTCTGCATTACCATGATCAGCAGTAATTATACAAGTTCCGTTAACTGATTTTATTTTGTTAGTTATTTTCCCTATACATTCATCGACGACTTCAACTGCTCTTACTGCCTTCTCAAAGAAACCAGTATGGCCTACCATATCGGGATTGGCAAAATTTACTATTATTACATGATATGATTTTTCATCAATTTTCTTTAATACTGTATCCGCAATTTCATATGCACTCATTTCCGGTTTCAGATCGTATGTAGCTACTTTCGGGGAAGGAATAAGTATCCTGTATTCATTAGGATAAGGTACTTCAACCCCGCCATTTAAAAAAAATGTAACATGGGCATATTTCTCTGTTTCAGCTATTCTGAGCTGATTAAGATTATTTTTTGCAATAACTTCTCCTAATGTATTTGTTATGTTTCTTGGAGGGTATGCAACAAAAACCCCTTTTACAGAACTAAATAATGCATCATATTCTGTCATGGTTACAAAAATTATATCTTCAGGGGCAGCCGGCCCTCTGTCAAATTCATTAAAATCCTGATAAATAAAAGCTCTCGTTATTTCTCTTGCCCTGTCAGGCCTGAAATTGAAAAATATAATTGAATCCTTTGATTTTACTTTTGCATTCTCCGGTTCTCTTACCTCAATGCAGGCAGGAACAACAAATTCATCATCAATATTGTTCTGATAGGAATCATTCAGGAGATCCTCGGCGCTGCCAAATAGTTTCCCATTTCTATATACAATATTGTCATAAGCTTTTTTTACTCTGTCCCATCTGTTATCTCTGTCCATTGCATAATATCTTCCGGAAACAGTAGCAATTTCCCCGAGATTTTTATTCTTCATATATCTGTTAATTTCTTCTATGTAGGTTAACGCACATCTCGGAGGAACATCCCTTCCATCAAGAAAAGCATGAATATATAATTTTTTAACATTATGGAGAACTGCAAGATCTATTAAAGCTTTGAGGTGTGAAATATGACTGTGCACTCCTCCGTCTGATAATAATCCGAATAAGTGCAGACTGGAATTATTTTTGTTTACATTTTTTATTGCTTTAAGAAAAGCTTCCTTTTCAAAAAATTTACCGAGCTCTATAGACCTGGTTATTTTTGTAAGTTCCTGATATACGATTCTACCTGCTCCTATGTTTAAATGACCCACCTCAGAATTTCCCATCTGTCCTTCAGGAAGGCCTACTGACAATCCTGAAGCATTTAAAAGAGTAAAAGGATATTTTTCCATCAGTCTATCATAATTCGGAGTATCTGCAGCAAATATTGCATTCCCTTCTTTATTTTCTGAATATCCCCAGCCGTCCATAATTACCAGACATAAAGGATATCTTGCATCATGATTGTTTTTTTCCATTTTTGTCCTAACTAATAATTGATTAATGCTAAAAAATCATCTGTTTTTATACTTGCTCCACCTACAAGAGCGCCATCAATATCAGGCATTGCCATTATTTCAGCTATATTAGATGGTTTAACGCTCCCGCCATATTGTATTATTATTTTTTCGGAAATCTCCTTTTTATAAAGATTTTCAACTTTCATTCTTATTGCATTACACATTTGCTGTGCATCTTCCGGTGTTGCAGTTTTTCCTGTTCCGATAGCCCAGATAGGTTCATATGCTATTGTAATATTGTCAATTTCGCTTTCATCAATCATATCCAGTCCTGCCTGAATCTGATTAAGTGTAAACTCAACCGCATTACCTTTTTCTCTTGTTTCAAGAGATTCACCGACACAGAAAATCGGCTTTAAATCATTTGAGAGAGCTGCCTTTATCTTTTTATTTATAAGTTCATCATCTTCTTTAAAGATTACTCTTCTTTCACTATGACCGATTATTACATATTCTACACCAAGGGTTTTTAGCATATCAGCAGATATTTCACCGGTAAATGCTCCGTTTTTTTCAAAATACATGTTCTGCGCACCTATTTTAATGTCAAAATTTTTATTTTTTGATTTTTCATCTTCTATTGCCAGCGCAACACTTCTGATAGATGTAAAAGGAGGACACACAGCAATTTTAATATCATTTTTGTTCTCGAAAATAAAGCTTAATTCATTGATAAAACTTGAAGCTTCATTATGATTAAGATTCATTTTCCAGTTTCCAGCTATAAATGGTTTTCTCATTTTTTCCCCTTTTTTTAAATATTCACTAAAATATAAAAACCTAGCCAGAATCAAACCTTAAAAGTTATTAAATATTCCAGCCAGGTTTATAAAATAATTTATTTATCTAAGAGTGCTGCAACTCCTGGCAGTAATTTACCTTCCAAAAGCTCCATTGAAGCGCCACCTCCGCTGGAAACATGAGAAATTTTATCAGTAAGGCCGAATTTTTTCAAAGCAGCCAGAGTGTCACCTCCGCCTACGATCGTTTTTGCATTACTTTCAGCAATAGCATTTGCCACTCTTTTTGTCCCGTTTTCAAATTCAGGATTTTCAAAGAAACCGACCGGTCCGTTCCAGAAAATTGTTTTCGCTGAAGCAATCTCCTTTTCATATAGTCTTATGGTTTCTTCACCCATGTCAAAACCCTCATAATCAGAAGGAATTGCATCTGCATTAACTGTTTTTTTATCAACAATATTACCTTCTGAATCCATTTTGCCGACAACAACATCTACAGGAGTTATAAAACTTACATTATTTTTTTGCGCTTCCTGTATGACTTCTCTTGCAAATTTTATCTGATTTTCATATTCAGAAGGATCCTCGGCATGTATTGATCTGCCGATTTCATATCCTTTTGATTTAAGAAATGTATAACTCATACCGCCACCGACAATTATGCTATCGACAATATTGAGGAAATTTTTTATAACCATAATTTTATCAGCAACCTTTGCCCCACCGAGAACAGCAAGAAATGGTTTCTGTGGTTTTTCAAGAATGGAGGTCAGTTCTTCCACTTCGGTTTTTAAAAGAAATCCCGCAACAGCTGGAAGATACTGGGCAATTCCTGCAGTTGATGAGTGAGCTCTGTGTGCAGCACCAAATGCATCATTTACATAAATATCAGCAAGACTAGCAAGTTCTTTTGCAAAATCAAGGTTATTTTTTGTTTCACCTGCATTAAATCTTACATTTTCAAGCATAACTATTTCACCATTTTTCATGGTTTTGTCGATATAATCTTTAATCTCATCAGTAACGATTTCATCAAATTTCTTTACGGTTTTTCCGATAAGTTTCTCCAGTTCTTTTGCTACAGGTGTAAGTCTGTATTTGTCTACTACTTCTCCTTTTGGTCTCCCAAGATGTGCCATTAAGATAACCTTGCAATTCTGTGAAAGAAGGTAATTTAAAGTGGGGAGTGAAAGCTTTATTCTTGTGTTGTCTTTTACATTCAGATCTGAGTCAAGAGGAACGTTGTAGTCAACTCTTACTATTACTTTTTTATTTTTTAAATCAATATCTTCAATTGTTTTTTTATTAAACATTTTCCCGCCTCATTTTCCGAATAACCGAGGATATTATCCTCGGTTATTCTTCCAAAATATTTTAATAAGATATTCTTACTGATTATTTGACAATATACTTTATAAGTTCTGATACTCTGGTTGAATATCCCCATTCATTATCATACCATGAAAGAACTTTATAAAGATTTCCGACCTTCATTGTACTTAAAGAATCGAATATTGAAGAATAAGAACTTCCTATAATATCTGAAGAAACTATAGGATCCTCACAATACTGAAGTATGCCTTTCATTTTTGAAGATTGGGAAGCAGTTTTTACTGCAGCATTGATTCCTTCAATAGAAGTTTCTTTTTCAAATTCACAAACAAGATCCACAATAGAACCTACAGGTGTCGGTACTCTTAAAGCCATTCCATCAAGTTTGCCAGCAAGCTCAGGTATTACAAGCCCCATAGCCTTTGCTGCACCAGTTGATGTAGGAATGATGTTTAATGCAGCAGCTCTTGCTCTTCTGAGATCTTTGTGAGGGAAGTCAATGATTCTCTGATCATTTGTATATGCATGGACAGTAGTCATAAAACCATTTTTGATGCCGAAACTATCCTGAAGAACTTTTGCAATAGGAGCCAGGCAGTTGGTTGTACAGGATGCATTGGATATAATATTATGTTTTGTCTTATCGTATGTTTCCTCATTTACACCCAGTACGATTGTTACATCGGCTCCATTACCTTTCATGGGGACAGTAACTATAACTTTTTTTGCGCCTGCATCAATATGTTTCTGAACTTTTTCTTTGTCTCTGAAAATTCCTGTAGCTTCTACACAAACTTCAACACCCATGCTTTTCCATGGCAGTTCAGCAGGATCTTTTATCATCGTGACAGGTATCTTCTTACCATCAATCGAGATAAAATCATCGCCTGCTGTTATTTCATTTTCAAGTACCCCATAAACTGAGTCATGCTTTAGAAGAAATGCTAGTGTTTTTGCATCTGCAAGATCATTTATTGCAACCACATCGATGTCTTTGTTTTTATCATATTTCATGATTGCTCTTAGTGTCATTCGGCCTATCCTGCCAAAACCGTTGATGCCTACTTTTATTGCCATTTTTCCTCCTCTTATTTAAATGGTTCTTATTTTAATCAAATCAATTTAACTGATACATTGTAACAGATTAATAACAATTGTAAAATAAAAAAAACATTTTTTTAAACAAAACAGAAAGATTAAATAATTTTTATTGTTTTTCAGAAATACAAATAACTGAAAAATGTATTTTAATAAAAATTCTTAGAAATAAAAATATCTTTTATTATATTTTACCATAAAGAATAAAACCTACTTTAATATATCCCTGTGCTGTAATTTCACCGAATATCTTCTGACTTTCAGATATTCATAAATTCTTTCTGAAATTACCACAGATCTGTGTCTCCCGCCCGTACATCCGATTCCTATTCCAAGATAACTTTTTCCTTCTTCTATATAGTTCGGAATCAAGAAATCCATCATTTTTTCAAAAATCATAAGAAACTCTTTTGTTTCTTCCCTGTTAAGAACATAATGGATTACTTCCTTGTCTTCACCAGTCAGATGTTTCAGGTTTTCATCATAAAAAGGATTCGGCAGAAACCTTACATCCATTATAATATCCACATTTTGCGGGATACCAAATTTATATCCAAAAGATATTATAGAAATCTGAATCTGGCTTCTTTTTTCAGAAGAACTCATAAGATTATCAGTTATTGTCATCCTGAGTTCTTTTGGAGATAAAAGAGTTGTATCTATAATCAAATCAGATATTTCCCTGAGATTATGTAATTTTTCTATTTCTTTTTCTATGCCGAGATCAAGATTACCATCCTGAACAAGAGGATGCTTCCTTCTGGTAAGCGAGAATCTTTTTATCAGTACACTTTTTGAAGCTTCAAGAAATATTATCTTGTAATTAATCCCAAGTTCTTTTATCTTTTCCAGATTATTATATATTTCATCAAAAAAATATCCGCTTCTCAAATCAATGGCGAGAGCTATTTTGTCTATTTTTTTATTATTCTCTGAGAAAAATTCTATTAGATTGGGTATTAAGTGCGCAGGGAGATTATCTATGCAGTAATAGCCTGAGTCTTCAAAGTATTTTAATGCCTCAGATTTTCCTGCACCTGAAAGGCCGGTTATAATCATCAATTTCATATTATATTTTTCTTTCATAATAATTTTTAGTTATTTATTGCTGATAAATTTGCTTTTGTCTGAATGCAATTCCATGTCTGAAAAACCATGATAACTTTTAAAATATAAATTTTAAATCATAATCGTCAATTATTAAACCCGGTCAGCGAATCATATAATGAACTTATTTATTTGTGCAGAGCGTCATAAATATTCTTTGCATCAGTATATGATATTCCTTTTATTTTTAATAAGTTGTTTACATCCTGATTTTTTAATTCTTCAATAGAGTTAAAATTTTCATATATTATGGTTTTTTTCTTTTCACCTATACCTTTTACAGAGTCAAAAAAAGAAAATATCATGTTTTTGTCTCTTAATTTCCTATGGTATCCCAGCGCAAATCTGTGAGCTTCATCCCTTAATCTTAGCACAAGCCTCATACTACCGGTGTCTTTATTTATTTTTATACCTTCAGGATG
>DNFX01000194.1 GCA_003486795.1 Actinomycetota bacterium | reverse complement strand
ATAATAATACTTCTATGTCTTGTGTGGCTTGTACCTGTGTATTTTCTTATTCTTATATCACTTAAATCTTCAAAAGAATTTGCCACTACTCCATTCTGGGAATTCCCACAGACCTTTGCATTATTCAAGAACATCAGATATGTCTTTATAGAAACCAAATTACTCAAGCCTTTTTTAAACAGTCTTCTATATGCTATAACCGGGAGTATTGTGGCAATATTCATTTCATCACTTGCTGGTTTCGGTCTTACCAAATTAAAACTTAAGGGTGCTTTTCCGATATTTATAATAATCTGGAGCGGAATGATATTCCCTGTACAGATTTATCTGATTCCTTTATACAAAGCATATCTTACGCTTAATCTTTATAATACAAGGATCGGTATGCTCCTTATATATATTGCCCTTATTATCCCGTTCTGCGTGTTTGTTTTCAGGAACTTTTTTATGACAATTCCGGATGATTATATCGAAGCAGCCAAAATAGACGGCTGTAACAATTTTCAGATTTATTACAGAATACTTTTGCCAAATTCTTTTGCCCCTATGGCAATTCTTGCTCTTTTCCAGGGCAGTTTTATATGGAATGATCTTATACTTGGAATGGTGCTTGCGGGTTCGGATTCAGTCAGGCCTGTAATGAATGCACTTGCCTTATTAAATGCAGTTTATTCCGGAAAAAATATCCCGGCTGTGATGACCGGTAATCTTTTAAGCGGTTTGCCGGTTATAATTGCATATCTTCTGCTTCAGAAATATTTTATACAGGGACTGAAACTACAGGTAGCAGGTGAGTGATTTTTATTTAATTATTAAAAAATTATAAAGATTTTTTTGGTTTTAATAAATGATTTCTGATAGGGGGTGAAGAAATATAAAGATTTCTAACTAATTACAAATAATAAAAGGAGAGAAAATATGAAAAAATTTTTCATCTGGCTATTGATTTGTATTTTTGTAGTTTCATTTTGCCTGGTATTTTCAGGGTGCAGAGAAGAAGCTGCAGTAACAGAGACTACGGCAGTACAGGAAGAGACTACAGCAACAGAAACCACTGCTGCTCCTGTTACCGAAGAAGAAACAACAACGACGGAAGCACTTTCCGGACCACTCAGACTTTTTACGGATAAACCTGGCTGGCAGACAGGATGGGATGCCGTTTTTGCAGGCTTTAAGGAAAAAACGGGTGTAGATGTTGAAATGACCGGATATACCGAAATAGATACTTATACAGCTGCTGTTAAAACAGGAATTCCTTCAAACCAGGGACCCGATGTTTTTACGTGGTGGTCGAATTATAAAATTGCCGATCTTGCAAAAGAAGGTCTTCTTGAAGATCTCTCACCTTTGTTTGAAGCGGAAAAGGGGAAATATAATCCTGGTATTCTGGATAGTTTTTCTTATGAAGGAGCTATATATGGTGCACCTGTACTTGTAGCTTCCTGGCTGATGTTCTACAACAAACCTGTTTTTGAACAATACGGATTATCTGAACCGGCAACCTGGGATGAGTTTATGAATGTATGCGAAGCATTGAAATCAAACGGGGTAACTCCTATCGGATTCACAATAGGAGGTGGCTGGACAAGTTTCTTCTGGTTCCAGCAGATATTTGCTTCCAACTATCCTGATGCGTATTATGCAGTATGTCAGGGGGAACAAAGCTGGAAATCCGAAGAGGTTAAAAAGACATTTGAAATCTGGAAAGAAATGATAGACAAAGGTTATTTTACAGACCCGGGAGTCGATCTTGGTAATGACATACCTCCGATGTTTGCAAAAGGTGAAGTTGCAATGACTTATTGCGGAGACTGGTATACTGCTTATTTTGATGCAATTGAGTTAAAAGGCGGGGAAGATTATTCCATGTTTGTTATCCCTCCTTATGAAACCGGCAGACCGAAAACTGTTATTTATGAGGCAGGACCGATATGTATTTCAAAAAATGCACAAAATAAAGAAACTGCAAAGAAATTTATAGAATACTGGATTTCAGACGAGGGACAGAGGATATGGTCAGAAGCAATGAAGTTCGTTTCACCTAATTCTGCAGTTCCCAAGGATCATCTTGATTCGGTAAAGCAGAAAATATCTGCAGATGTATTCGGTGATCCCGATGCTGAGCTTATTGTCAGATTCTGGGAAGCAACACTTGAAACCATAAGTCTTCCTGCCTGTGCAAGTTTTGATAAATTTGTTCTGGCTCCTGATACTTATGAGGATGTAATGGAGGAACTTGATCAGATGTCTTCCAAGGCCTGGGAGGAATTCAAGGCTAAATAATAAAATCTGAAATATTAATTTTTATTCAAAGTAAATGGCGGACATGTATGTAATGTCCGCCAGAGAATCAGGAGTAAGTTTTATAAAAATGAAAAAGGTGATTAAAGCTGGAGGAATATCCAATTATCTTTATGTTATACCTGCACTGATAATGGTGCTGGTATTTCTTATTGCACCAGTGGTTTTTGTAATATATGCAAGTTTTACAGACTGGGATTTGCTTCATCCTATGAATTTTGTAGGATTGAAGAACTATATAAAAATATTTACAGACCCTAACCTGCTGATTTCAACAAGAAATACTCTTATATGGGTAATTATGATTCTTGCCATACCGATGTTTCTCGGGCTTATTCTTGCCGTTTTTATCAAGAACGTCTGGTTCTCAAAACAGATAAAATCAATATTTTATATTCCGCTTGCCATGTCGGGTGCAGGAATAGGAATAATATGGAACTGGATTTTTTCAAGAACAGGCTTGCTTAATTCAGTGCTTATTTCCCTTGGCGTTTTAACCATGCCTACTTCGTGGCTTCTAAATGTTCCTCAGAATACTTTTGCCATGGTTGTTGCGGCAACCTGGCAGGTAACAGGTCTGAACATGATACTTTTTCTGATGGGGTTGCAGAATATCCAGCCTGAAGTACTTGAAGCTGCGAAAATAGACGGAGCAAATGAGTGGCAGACTTTTGCTAGAATCATTCTGCCGCTCCTTAAACCTATTACAACAGTTGTTATAATCCTTAATATTATAGGGAGTTTTAAAATATTCGATATAATATGGGTTATGACAGCTGGAGGACCGGCAAGGAGTTCGGAAACGCTTGCAGTATCTATGTACAAGGAATCATTCAGCCTTTATAAAATGGGTTATGGCTCTTCAATAGCTGTCCTGCTTTCTTTTATAGTTTTTGCTGTAGGGATAGGTTACCTGAGAATAGTAGGCAGAGAAAAATAATTCCTTTTTTTGTCCTATAAGAGAAAAGAATTATATAAAATATTTAGTCTAACAAAATGCATTAAATATTTTATATAATATTTAAAGATATTATCTGGACTATTTATGATGCCAGGAATATTTTTCTGGTTTAAAAATATGGATAACCCGGAGAATTTAAATCTTCCTTGCAGGCTTCCCATTCCTTATCCGATATTTTACCGCTTTTTCTGTAAAATTCCCTTGCTTCTCCAAGTATGTCTTCAATTGCTTTTTCTTCACTGTCAGATAAAGCTTCCGGCTTATGAGTCTCCAGTATTTCTTCCATTCTATCTTTCCCGTATTCGATACAATCTTTCTTGTTCGTTTCCATCCATTCCAGATATGTCAGGCTGTCGGAACTTTTTGGAATGAATTGTTCATTTTTCCACCATTTTCTTGTATGTTCCTCAGTCAGATAGGTTCCCGGTATTGGACCGACCTGGTTTATAACATCAACAGCCAGTGTTTCTTCATTGACTTCAACTCCCTGTAGGAAACGGCCTATGGTAGCTGCCACATCATCGTCCAGAATCAGCTGGATGGGATGAAATGAAAGCTCTCCATAAATGCAGCCATGATATCCTATTTCATTTGCACCTGAAAGGAGTGAAAGCATAAGAGATATTGTTTTTTCATAACCACACTGATAATCTATTCTCTTTGAATTGGAGACTCCTGTTGAATGATTTCCGATAGGGATTTTATATCTTCTCCATATCTGATTAAATACTACCTGATGCATTGAACTTTCTATTCTTCCAAATACAGGATATCCTGAGCGCATATTCTGTGTGAAACCAAAATCACTTACAAGTACACCTGTTCCGGGTTTTATAAGTTGTGCCAGCACTACGCCACCCATTAGTTCAGCATTATTTGTTACTGTGGCACCTGCTGTTGTTACAGGTGAGGTTGCTCCGTAAGTAGGACCGCTCTGAATATATAAAGGAAATCCTGCCTCAATATTTCTAAAAGCTGACGTGCATGCATCATCCTGATATGTGAGGGGAGGAGAAATCGCAACTACTCCAAGATTTACTGCTCCCAGCGCTTTTGCCATTCTTATTGCAAACACTTCACAATCATTACCATAATTACAGTGAAGAGGCATTGTGCTGTTTCTGAAATTGGCAGCATCTCCTTCAAGCATCTGCATAACTGCCGGGGTATTTTTAAATCCGAACCAGGGTACATAAGAACCTGTATAATGAACAGTATCAAGAGCATCCATTATTTTTACTGTATCGTAAAATTCCTTTCTTGTAGGTGTTCTCGGTTCCCAGGTATTTAAATCTACAGTATCTTTTCCCGGGAAAGGCAGAAAGTTTGATGTATTCCCGCCAAATCTGACATCGCTGTTGGTGCCACGGCCTTTTACAATGAAGCTGCTGGGACATTTCCTCAGGCATTCTTCTACCAGCCAGGGTGGGAACTTAACAATTTTTTTATCCATATCCACATTGCAGTCATTTTCCTTAAAAAGTTTTAATGCTCTATCACTTTCATATCTGATGCCTGTATTTTCCAGGACTTCAAGTGTGCTTTTATGTATTAATTCAAGCTGTTCTTCAGATAATATTTCCAACGGACGCAGATTACGTATTATTGCTTTTTTTCTTGTCATTAGAAATCTACTCCTTTCCAAGTAATTTTTTACATAATTTTGGTGCTCTGGCAGCAGTAGCCTCATATCCGTCTGCACCGATTTCATCTGCAAATTCCTGATTGGTTGCTGCTCCTCCTATGACTACTTTTACCTTATCTCTTATACCTTTGTCTTTAAGTACCTCGATAATTCTGCTTTGTTCAGTAATGGTTGTAGTCAGAAGGGCAGATAATGCAAGAACTTCAGGATTGTATTTTTCTATTGCTTCCAGAAATCGCTCAGAAGAAATATCTACACCAAGATCAATTACTCTGAAATTTTCTGCAACAAGAAAAGTTTTTACCATGGTTTTTCCAATATCATGAATATCACCTTTGACAGTTCCAAGAACAACTGTACCTATTTTTTCAACTTCTTTTCCTGATTTTTCAAGTTCCATTTCTACTACCGAAATAGCTTCTGACATTGCACTTGCAGCTCCTACCAGATCAGGAAGGAATAGCTCTCCTTTTCCAAAATCATCACCTATTTTCCTGATGGTATCAGTCATCCCTGCCAGAATCTCATTAGGTTCAATTCCTTCCTCGATTGCCTTTGTAGCCATCTGGCGCGCCATATTCCGGTTATAGGTAACGATTGATTCTTTTAAACTGCTGATAGTTTCAGACATATTGCTAACCCTCCAGTCTGGAAAATCGGTACCTCAGGTACCTTCTTAATATTTTATGATATTTTAAATAAATTAATAAAAAATATTTTGTTTTTGTAGGAAGCATCTGACAAACTCAGATCAAGATATTAAAAATCAAGTATGTTTTAAGCTAAAATGCTAAAATCAAATACAGTTTTTGTCAATATTTTTAGAGAAGTTTGTCTTTTTCTTTTTTTTCTATTATTGGTCTTGTTCCGTATATTATTCCCCCTATTATTGCAATAATTACAAGCATGGCAAAAAGAAGAAGGGAACACATGGCAGCTTTTTCATTCTGAGCTCCAAGTGAAACCAACATCAGGACAAGTGAACCCTCTCTTACTCCTATTCCTCCCAGCGATATGGGGAGCATGGATATAATTGTAACAACAGGAACTATAAAGATAAAAGCGGTAAGACCAAGTTCAATTCCAAGTGCTCTGGCTGCAAGCCAGTAATTCATTATAACTGCAAACTGGAGAGTAAGGCTGTAGAACATTACTCTTGCAAGAACCCATTTGTATTTTTTGAAAGAAAGAAAAGTTTCATAAACATTATTGAGTTTCTCAAATAATTTTGATAAAAATTTTATTTTTTTTGCAAGTTTTCCAAGACCCAGGACATTGGGATTCAGAATAATGAAAAAAAGTAAAACACTTATTACAACAAATATTATAATGGGAATTATTATCGACTGTCCGCCAATAGTTGTAAATCCCAGAAATAAGGCAGCAACTGCAAATAATCCTGAAGCAATAATTCCTGAAAGTCTCTCAATAACGAGAACTGAAACTGATGAGCTCATGGGAAAACCAGTTTTTTTCGTTACATCATAAGCTCTGTATACGTCGCCGCCAATGCTTGTAGGGAGAAAATTGTTAAAAAACATTCCTACAAGAACTGAACTGGAAAGAAAAGGTATGGATACATTTATATTCTGGGTTTTCAGAAGTGTCTGCCACCTGAAGGCTGTTATCCATATTCCATAGGCATGTGTCAGAAAAGATAATGTTATCAGAAGGATGTTAATATCTCTTAATGTTGAAGAGATAGCCCCGAAATCTTTAAATTGTGAAAAAATCAGAAATATTATAAGCCCCAGGCTGATTGCAAGGCGCAAAGTGGTATTTATTATTTTTTTTCTTTTCTGATAGAAAGTTTTTATTTTTTTGATTGTCGCCATTAAACGAAGCCTTTCCTGCTGATTAAATGAAATTACATTTTATCATGTAAATACAATTTAAAATAAATAAAACCGGTTTTTTGTTATATGATTTATTTCCTGGCTCTTTATTCCAGATTTATTATTTACATACTGTCATCTAGATTTTATAAATCCGTTTTCCAGATACCATTGTGCAGTAAGATGTATACCTGTCTTCATATCTATTTTCGGCTCGTATCCAAGTATTTCTCTTGCTTTTTTTATAGTGAAAGCCCTGTTTTTCTTAAAAAAGGCTACTCTTCTTTTAAAAATCGGAGGCTGTTTTTTTATTTTAAATAATTTATATGTTCCCTCGGTAAATGCTGCCAGCATATAAACAGGGAGATAGGGGATATGGATTTTTGGAGGATTTACATTAAATTCTTCCGCTATAAGTTTTGAAAGTTCATTTAAGCTTGCATAAGTTTTGTCTCCAATTATAAATACTTCTCCTATTGCTTCATCTTTTTCTCCACATAAAAGATAACCATCAACAAGATTATCTATATAAACCATATGAAAGCTGGCCTGTCCGTTTCCCATAATTAACCATCTTTTTTTGGCAATCATTCTGAACATCTTTAGAAGCCTCATATCTCCGGGGCCATAGATTGCTGCCGGCCTGACGATAGAGACAGGAAGACTCCTTTCTTTTGCATATCTTAATGCTTCCAGCTCAGCTTTGCATTTGGACTGCTGGTAGGCATCTCCGGGGCTGTGGGGTTCAGTCTCATCAGAAGGGGGATTTTTTACAGTGGTAACTACACCAATTGTACTGGTATGAACAAGTCTTTTTACATCATATTCAAGGCATGCGTCAAAAACATTTAAAGACCCTTTATAATTTGTATCCCAGTAAAAGTTATCGTCAACATAAGCTTCTCTGTATGCTGCTGCAACATGATATACTTTCTCTGTACCTCTGACAGCCTTAAAAACCGTGTCTCTGTCTCTTATATCTCCGATTATTATTTCAGCCCCTGCTTTTTTCAGTTCTTCCGCTCTTTTTTCCGAACGTGCTATTATTCTTACTTCATTATTTAATCCTAGTAGTCTTCTTGCAAGATGGCTTCCTGCAAAACCTGTGCCACCTGTAACGAGAATCTTCATTTTTACCTCATTTCCTAATTTTTCCTTATGCTGTCTTTAAAAAATATTCCCAGATAGTCAGTAGGTATTCCCAGAAATGTATTTCTGAAAACTCTATCGCAGTTTGAACACGGATGCAAATCATCAATATCCTTATGAGAGAATTTATTTCTTAATTCAATAATCTTTTTATCATTGAATATATCTTTTATGTTTTTTTCAGAGATATCTCCAATCTTCAATCTGCCAAAAAAATCCTGCGGGCATGGAAGAACTTTGCCATCATTTAATATAACCAATGCATACCATGGGAATGTACACTTTGATATTCCTGTTTTTTTTAAACTGCCTGTATTTCTTTCCGGATAATTTAAATTCAGCGAGCCTCCCCAGTTATGCGGTTTTCTTGTAACAAATCTGTCAGGAGGATTATTTTTAAAAGTTGAAATAAATTTGTTTTTCCGGATTATAAGTTCTCCCGGTGATAAATTTTCATCATACTCTATTGTCTGTATAGTGGTGTGGGGAGTTACGGAAAAAAGTGATTTTTTTATTTTCAGAAATTCATTTATTTTTGATAAAACGTCTTCAAATTCTGCACCTGTACGATTTTTTTCAAACATCTCTTTTGTGTACCCGTCAAAAGAGAAGGATATTCTGTGAAGTCCTGATTTAATAAGCTTTACGGAAGTTTCAGGATCAAGCAGGACGGCATTTGTATGAAGCCTTGTTCTTATTCCTGCTTCTGCTGCATATTTTATCATTTCTGTGATTTCAGGATTTAAAAGGGGTTCGCCTCTGTGAAAAAGATTTGCTTCGTATACATGTGATCCGGCCTCATCTATTATTTTTTTAAAAAGCCTGAAATCCATGTTTTTTTTATCATCCGGCTGGAGGTCTTTATTAACACACAAACGGCATGTAAGGTTGCAGATGCCGGAAGTTTCAATCCATAGTTTTACAGGATAATAACTGAGATTGTTTTTCCCTGAAATATAGGAAAAATAAATTTTTAAAAGATTAAGGAAGTATTTAAATTTTGTCATAATT
>DNFX01000265.1 GCA_003486795.1 Actinomycetota bacterium | reverse complement strand
CTTTTAATAATACAATTGTAACAATTACTGATCTGAAAGGTAACACTATTGCATGGGGTAGTTCAGGTGGACATGGTTTTAAAGGTTCAAGAAAAAGCACTCCTTTTGCAGCCCAGGTTACTGCTTCTGCTGTTGCAAAGACTGCACAGGAACATGGTGTGGCAAAAGTTGACGTGAGAGTAAAAGGTGTAGGCTCAGGAAGAGAAACTGCCGTACGTTCGCTTCAGGCTGTAGGTCTTGAAATCGGTGCGATTACTGACGTTACTCCTGTACCTCATAACGGATGCAGACCACCAAAAAGAAGAAGGGTATGATTTTTAAGATGATAAATTTTGATAAGGAGTTATTATAAATGGCGAGATTAAAAGATTCCGTCTGCAAATTATGCAGAAGAGAAAAAGAAAAACTCTTTCTGAAAGGGCTTAGATGCTTTTCAGACAAATGTTCAGTTGTAAAAAAACCGTATGTTCCCGGACAGAAAGCAAAAATGAGACTTGTGGAGTCTGAATACTATACTCAGTTAAGAGAAAAACAAAAAACAAAAAGATATTATGGCGTGCTGGAAGCACAATTTTTAAATTATTATATAAAAGCTACAAGAAAAAAAGGCATAACAGGCGAGATTCTTCTGCAGCTGCTTGAAACAAGACTTGATAATGTTATCTACCAGATGGGTTTTGCTGTTTCAAGAGCACAGGCACGTCAGCTGATTTCTCATGGACATGTAAAAGTTAATTCCAGAAAGGTGGATATACCTTCATATCAGGTTAAGCCGGGTGATGAAATTACCATAGCTGAGAAAAGCAAAGAAATGCAGCCGATACTTGAAGCTAAGGAGACTGCGGGAAGTATTTCTATTCCTGAATGGCTGGAAGTTGACTTCAAATCTTTGACAGGAAAAGTAATAAGAATTCCTGAAAGAGCTGATATCAAAGCTCCTGTCAATGAGCAGATGATAGTCGAGCTCTATTCTAAATAATAATTATTTTGTAATTTTTTTAGAGCTGATTTATTTTTTTTACTTTATAAATATAAAGTTATGATTAATTAGTCTCTCTTATTTTTTAGGAGGTTAAGATAAATTGTTAAAGATGCATAAACCAAGTATAAGTATTAAATCAAGTAATGATTTTGAGGGAGAGTTTGTTCTTGAACCGCTTGAAAGAGGTTATGGACATACTCTTGGTAACTCCATTAGAAGAGTCCTGCTGTCTTCTATTGAGGGTGTAGGCATTACAAAAATAAGGATCGAAGACGTGCAGCATGAATTTACTGTTCTGGAAGGTTTAAAAGAAGATATTATTGAATTTGTCGGTAATTTGAGGCAGGTAGTTTTCAAGATGGAAATCTCTGATCAGGTTATGGTAAAAATAGACAGGTCAGGTCCTGGAATAGTAACTGCGGCTGATATAATACTGCCGGCGGAAATCGAAGTTATAAACAAGGATTGTTATCTTGGCACTCTTTCCAAAAATGCCAAACTGAAAGTTGAGATGTTTGTAGAAAGAGGAAAAGGATACAGAAATGCTGATGAAAATATTTCACAGAATGACCCTCTTGGGGTAATTCCCATAGATACTGTTTTTTCACCGATTAAAAGAATGATGTTTAAGGTGGAAGATACCAGAGTAGGGCAGATAACTGACTTTGACAAGCTTACAATGACCATAAAAACAAACGGCAGCATAAAACCAGATGAGGCTTTAAGCCAGGCTGCCAAAATAATAAATGACCACATGACCCTCATGATAGATCTGACTGAAAAGATTAAAAATGATGATCCTGTTTTTGAAGAAACAAAACAAAAACCAAAGAAAACTCAATATCCGTCTATCGATGATCTCGAGTTATCTGTAAGGTCAAATAATTGTCTTAAGCGAGCGGGCATAGATTCTGTTGAAAAGCTTCTTCAGTATTCTGAAGATGAGTTGCTTGATATAAGGAATTTCGGACAGAAGTCTATCCAGGAAGTTAAAAATAAAATAAAAGAATTAGGACTTTCATTTAAGAAAAAGTAGAATTGGGAGATTTTAGATATGGTTCAGCCAAAAAAAGGAAGAAGATTAGGTGGAAGCGGTACGCATCAGAAAGCCATAATAAAAAACCTGGCTATTTCTCTTATAGAAAATGGTAAAATTGAGACAACAACAGCCAAAGCAAAATTCTTAAGAATGTTTGTTGATAGAATAATTACTATTTCCAAAAAAGGAGATCTGGCTTCAAGGAGACGATGCCTGCAGCTGTTGGGTAATTATAAAACAGTGCAGAAGCTTTTCAATGAAATAGCACCTGCCACGTATGCACGTTCCAGTGGATTTACTAGAATTGTCAAGCTTAAAAACAGGATAGGTGACGGGGCGGAAATTGTCCTTGTCGAGCTTTTAAAATAAATTTTTGCTGGTTTTACAATTAAATAAATAATGGATCTTTATAACTACAAGGCTGTTATTGAATACGATGGAACTGATTTTTTTGGTTTTCAGAGTCAGCCGGGGGGATTAAGGACTGTCCAGGGTGAATTAACTGATGTCCTAAAAAAGATTTTTAATAATGAGAAAATAAATATTTCTTATTCCGGAAGAACAGATGCAGGTGTACATTCAACCGGACAGGTAATTAATTTTAAAAGTCATAAGTTATTTGAACTCTCAAGACTGAAATGGTCGCTTAACTCGCTTCTTGCAGATGATATTTCTGTTAAGAACCTGGATTTTGTGGAATCTGATTTTGACGCAAGACGAAGTGCTCTGTGGAGAGAGTATAATTATTATATAATAAATGATTCTTATCAGAACGTTTTTTTGAAAAAATACAGCCTCCTGTTATGCAGGGAGCTTGATATGGAAATTATGCAGAAAGCAGTCACGTATTTTCTGGGCAGACATGATTTCAGGGCTTTTTGCAGTCCGGGTGATTCAAATAAAAGCAAAATAAGGGAAGTTCTGGAAATGGAAATTACCAGAACTGATAATTACCATCAGAAAAATATGATAATTTTCAGAATAAGAGCAAATGCTTTTTTATATAATATGGCAAGGATAATAGTAGGTATAATAACTGAAACAGGTAGCGGGACAAGAAATATATCTGATATTGAACTTGGATTTTTAGATAAGGATATTAACTATTCCGGCAGTATGGTAGATGCAAAAGGGTTATTTTTATCAAAAGTCGGATATAAGGTTTTTTAACTTGATTGGAGGATAAATGGTAACTGTAGGCACAAAAACTTTTAGTGCAAAAGAAAAAGATATTGAAAAAAAGTGGTATTTAGTCAACGCAGAAGGAAAAACACTTGGCAGGCTTTCCACTGAGATTGCAAAGATTTTAAGAGGAAAAAATAAAACAGTTTTTACCCCACATGTTGATTGCGGGGATTTTGTTATTGTAATCAATGCAGACAAAATTGAAGTAACCGGAAAGAAAATGGATCAGAAGATGTATTACAGACACTCCGGTTATATCGGTAATTTAAAAGTAACAAATCTTGGAAAACTTATGAAAAGCTCGCCTGATTTTATAATCAGAAAAGCTGTAAAAGGCATGCTGCCCCATAATACACTGGGCAAAAAACTTTTAAGAAAACTTAAAGTTTATTCAGGTGGCGTTCATCCTCATAAAGCTCAGAAACCTGAAGTACTGGAAATTTAAAAACGTAAAAGAACAAAATTAACATTTTGACTTTAAATGTTTAAAAGGAGATAAAGTTGGCGCAAGAATTAAGCTATTATGCAACTGGTAAAAGAAAAGAGTCGATAGCGAAAGTATGGCTTAAACCAGGAGCTGGTAAAATCACGGTAAATGAAAAAGATTATAAGGAATATTTTCCCAGAGATACCCTGGTAACTATGATAAATGAACCACTTAATATTACAGGAACAATGAGTTCATATGATATAGTTGCAACAATAATGGGTGGCGGAGTTTCAGGTCAGGCAGAGGCTTTAAGACACGGCATATCTAAAGCCTTGCTTGAAGTTAACCCTGATTACAGGACTATGCTTAAAAAAGAAGGTTTCCTTACAAGAGATTCAAGAGTAAAAGAAAGAAAGAAATACGGTCTGAAAAAAGCAAGAAAAAGACCGCAGTTCTCAAAGAGATAATTTTTGGTTTTTCTTTTTGATGAGTTTTCCCTGTATAAAAATAAATTTAAGAAAAATTTCAAATAATGCCAGATTAATAAACGACCGGTGTGCACTGAAAGGTATATCGGTCGTTGCTGTTACCAAAAGCATTCTAGCTGATATTGATATTGTAAAAACATTAAGAAAATCAGGCATAAGCATTTTCGGTGACAGCAGGCTGGACAATCTTATAAAGCTTAGAAAGTATTTTGGTTACGGACAGGAGCTTATTCTGCTAAGGACCCCGATGATATCAGAATGTGAGAAAATGGTGGAAATATGCGATACTTCAATGCAGACAGAACTTTCAGTAATAAAAACAATACATGATATCTGCGAAAGAAAAAATAAAAAACACAATATCGTACTTATGATAGAGATGGATGATAAAAGAGAAGGGATATCTGCAAAACAGGTGATTCCTTTTTTTGACGAAATATCCAGAAAATATCCGCGAATAAAAATAAAAGGACTTGCAACCAATGCAAGGTGCATTTCAAAAAGAAGACCCAGAATTAAAAGCATAGAAACTCTGATAGAAATTAAAAACAGAATTGCTCTAAAATACGGCTATGTAATTCCTGTGATTTCAGGAGGAAACAGCAGCATATGGAAATACATAGAAGATGGTTCAATTCCGGAGGGTGTTACTGAAGTAAGGATAGGGGAAGCAATATTCATAGGGAATGAAACTTCAGCTTATGAGAAAATCAAAGGTGCTTTTGATGATTCTTTTTTACTTGAAGCAGAAATAATAGAAACAAAAAGAAAAAATAATTTTGTATATAAAATCATTATAGCTCTTGGTGTACAGGATGTCCCCTATAAACATTTGATAATACAAAATCCTTATTATGATATAATTGCTCAAAGTAGCGATCATACAATTCTGGGCTTGAAAAAAATCTATCTCGAAAGGCTTGTTAAAAATAAAACAGACGGATTAATACTGCCTGAGCCAAAAACAGGTGACAGGATAATTTTTAATCTGGATTATTTCGGACTGATGTTTTCAATGACTTCGCCTTTTATAAAAAAATTTTATATAAAGTAAATATTGTAAGGTGGATTGATGGAAATAGACCCAAGACAACTTTTTGGAACAGATGGTATAAGAGGTATGGCTAATGCGGATCTTACTCCTGAATTTGTATTAAAAACAGGTAAAGCTATCTCCAGGTTTTTTGGCAGCAATAAGAAACATGCGAAAATATTAATAGGAAAAGATACCCGGCCATCATGTGATTTTATAGAGGCAGGTCTGAGTTCCGGGATAATGTCTGAAGGAAACGATGTATTAAGTGCAGGTATTCTGAGCACTCCGGGAATAGCAATTCTTTCACGATTAATTGATACAGACGGAGCAATTGTAATATCAGCCTCACATAATCCTCTTGAAGATAATGGTATAAAGATTTTCAAAAGGGGAGGAATAAAACTGACTGATGCTGAAGAAAAAGAACTGGAAGACATTATTCTGAACAACGAACAGGCAGATGATGCAAAAAAAACAGGTCTTGATATAGGCAGACAGAAAGCTGTCCCTGATGCTCTGGACAGGTACATAGAATTTATCACCAAAGATTTTAAATTTGATCTTAACGGCTTAAAAATAGCCGTGGACTGTGCAAATGGTGCAACATCTGTTGCAGTTCCAAGGGTGCTGGCAATGTTTGGTGCAGATGTAATTAGTTTTAATACCGATATCAGAAGTGGTCTTATCAACAAAGACTGTGGCTCCACTCATCCGGAAATCCTGCAGAAACTTGTAAAAGAAAGCAAAGCAGATATCGGGTTTTCTTATGATGGTGATGGGGACAGGGTTATCGGCTGCGACCGGTTTACAAGAATTCTTGACGGGGATGTTTTTCTTGCTTTCAGTGCGATACTGATGAAAGAAAATAATATTTTAAAAA
>DNFX01000212.1 GCA_003486795.1 Actinomycetota bacterium | reverse complement strand
TTAATTTTTTTATAAGATACAAAAAATTAAAGGATACCTTTAATTTTGTGGTTTTTCCTGAGCTCAGGAAATGTGATCTATTGAGTCTTTATGAAAAAGGCAGAAGAATAAAAGGCGAAAAGGTAACCGATAAAATTGGCTATGAATCGGATATTATTTCCATAAGGGAATATACCTATGGAGATCCGCTGAAATATATAAACTGGAAGGCAACTGCCAAAACAGGGAGACTGAAGACAAAGGAGCTTTCCACCCTTGCCGCTCAACCAATTATAATCAATTTTGAAAAGGTAGCCATAAAAGACCTGGAAGAGAAGTTATCCTGCATATCCTATTCTATTGTTAAGATTCTGAAAAAGAACATGCCCATTGGATTGAAGATCAATAATAGAATTTACGAGCCGGGAGTTTCACAGTTTCATAAAATCAGTATGCTAAAAGAACTGGCAATCTACAGGAGCGAAAAGGTTTCATGATGAACAGCCAGTTATGGTTTGTTAAAAACAGGAATCAAAAGATAAATATTGAGACTGTTGTCAAGGCAATCTCATACACAACAGGCATTATCGGTTTTCTTGCAATTTTCAAATATGTAAATATCTTTTTTTCTATAGCTTTTTTAGTATTGCTCACGCTGTCTTTATATTTTGATTATATCAGGAAAAATTATCTTCCAAGATGGATACTGAATGCAGTTTCAATAATAGTAATAATATCTTCATTTTACAGATTTGATGCAGGGGATCTTGTGGCGCAGATAATAGAAGCTCTCCTGATATTACTTTCCATTAAATTCCTTGAAGAGAAAAAATTCAGGGACTATATGCAAATTTATGCAATAGTTCTATTTCTCCTTGCAGGCCTGGGCTTGCTTTCTCTTGATATAATTTTTGCTTTTTACCTTTTTGTACTTGTGATTTTATTAACAATTTCAATTGTTTTACTTACTTACTATTCTCAGGATCCCTATTTGCAAATATCAGGACAAATGGTGATAAAAATAGTCCTGAAATCAATGTATATACCATTACTTGCCATCCCTCTCACGATTGCCATGTTTATAATTTTGCCCAGGACACATTATCCTGTTTTTAATTTTCTGAACAGGGCTGATAAAGCAAAGACCGGTTTTACTGACAATGTCAGACTTGGAGGTGTTTCAGGCATACAGGAGGACTCCAGCACCATATTGCGTGTAAATATGGAAAAGATTGATGATAATTTGCTTTACTGGCGGGGAGTTGTTCTGGACTACTTTGACGGCAACTCATGGAAAAGCCTGCGCAAAAAGACTGAATTTCAAACAGAGAATATTGAAGTAAATGGAAAAAGAATAAGTCAGATTGTGTATCTTGAGCCTTATGAAAATAAATATCTTTTTGCTCTTGATAAACCTGTTCTAATATCTCTGAGGGCAATTAGAAAAAACAGGGATCTTACATATTCCTTACAAGGCTATGTTGAAAAGAGAATTCGCTATGAAGCAGTTTCTGTTATTTCCGATACAGTCAATGATGATTTAACAGATGGCGAGGCATACCTCCAAGTGCCGGAAAATATACCTTTCAGGATAAAAGATCTGGTTCAAAGTGTTTCCTCAGGAAGAGACATAGAAGAAGATATGCGATTGATATATGGATTTTTAAACAACGGTTCATTCAAGTATTCCCTTGAAAACCTGCCGGTTTCAAGGACGCCTCTCGAAGATTTTTTATTTAATGTTAAGAGCGGCAATTGTGAATATTTTGCATCAGCCTATGCGATTATGTTGAGAATTGCAGGAATTCCTTCCCGACTGGTTGGCGGGTACAGGGGGGGATATTACAATAACATTGGAGGATATTATATTGTGCCGCAAAAAAATGCCCATGTCTGGGTAGAGGCTTATGTAAAAAATAAAGGCAGGAAAAGGATTGATCCCACGCCGGCAGGCGCAGAGGCTTTTTCATTGCCTGTAAAGGGAGTCAATTTGCTTTTCAGGATGAATATGTTTATTGATACAATAAACTATTACTGGTTTTCCTTTGTTATAAATTATAATTTTGAGAGACAGTTGAATATATTGAATTCATTCCGGAGAGCATTTAAAAAATCTTCTATTTCAATTACTGTTAATAAGAAAAGAGCAATTGAATACGGGATTGTTATTTTTCTTGCAGCAGCAGCAATGTCAGCGGTTTACCTGATCGTTATAAAATCCTTGAAAAGAGAAACTGCAGAGAAACAAATTCTTTTGAGATTCCTGAATAGAATGGAAAAATTGGGATACAGGAAAAATAAATCCCAGGGACTTGAAGAGTTTGTTTTAACTATTGAAAATTGCAGTGTAAGAATGGGTGCCATGAATTTTGTGAGAGAATTTGAAAAACTGTTTTATCAGGACAGGGCATTTAGAGAAAATAACATAAAAGATTTGAAGAAAATGATAGATGTGCTTGATCATAAGAATCAGTGATTGTTTATAGTGTTTTTTTCCTATAAGCGTATTTTGGTGTATTACACTGACACCTTCCTTATGACAAATTTGAGAGAATAATTGAGGAATTTTACAGGATATAACACCTTAAATAAAAATAAATGTTTCATGGATGATAAACCGGTTGGTTTGTATGAATAATATTTTGTTACCCAGTTAAATTATTTGTTGTATAATTAGAACAGGTGAGAACAATGAAGGTAATGATGTTATATAGCCAACTAAATCCTACCCCATGCATGGCGCGCCATTATTCAATCTGCTGACACCCCACCCCCCCCA
>DNFX01000101.1 GCA_003486795.1 Actinomycetota bacterium | reverse complement strand
GCGAACTTATTACCAATGCTCCTGACAACAAGAGAACAATGGATTTTATAATTCCAAACAAAAAGAATCCCATCATAATTGCGGAAAGCTCTTTCCTTGCTACAACATCGTCCGGACAGGGAGATAAATCTAAAACGGAAATTTCTATTGATAGTTTAATAAAAGAACACTATCCAAGAGCAATTTTCATAGGATTTGTTGATGGAATAGGTTGGTATGTCAGAAAGGGTGATTTGAAAAGAATGATAACAGCTTATGAAGATGTTTTTACGTTTCATAAAGATGAATTAAAAAGATTTGAGAACCTTCTAATTGAAAAAATATTATGAGTGAAATAAAATATGAGTTTACTGGTATAGGATCATTGATAAAGAATAGAAATTTAAAGGTGCCAATTCATCAACGGCCATTCTCTTGGCAAGAAGATCATGTAGATGCTTTGTTAAATGATATAAAAAGTAATTTTAATGAAGAAGAATACTTTTTAGGAACAGTAGTTCTTACAGGTAATGATTCCCAAAATGAAATTGTTGATGGTCAACAAAGAATTACTACAGTCTCATTAATATATGCATGTATTCGTGATTTCTTTGCAAATGAAAGAGATTCAGATGATATTCAAACTAAATATTTAAGCACTTATGTTATACGTACGAAAGAATATATGCCAAAATTGGAATTAAGCCAGCAGGACAATGATTTTTTTCGTAACCTAATAATTAATAAAGTAGTTGAAACAAAAATACAACGAGCATCTAACCAAAAGATAAAAAGTGCATATGATTTGATAAGAGAATTTATCCGAAAACTTCTTGAGAATAATAATAATGATGAAAATATTCTTATTGATTTAAGACCATCAGATGCCATTGCCATTGCTGTAAGAATCAAATCTCCTATTTATGTTTCACAGGAAGTCCTCGAAAAAGCAGGCCTGAAAATTACTTCCATAGAAGACGAAGTAAAAAAATTCAGGGATTTTCTGGACCACACTTCTCCTGAAGATTTCAATATATAGATTTCTTTTATTCAGCTTAAAATAAGCATTAGCTTCAAATACATAAAAATAAGCATATAAAGAAGAAATCTATAAAATCTTCTTGATTCTTTTTTCTATAATAATTTGCATGCTATTGCCAGAGATGAAATTTTGAACTATAATTACATTGATGTAATTACATTGATGTAATTATAGTTTTATTTTTAAATAATGAATAAATATTCAAAACAAAAAACCATAGATAATAAAAATTTAGCTGACTTTGATGTAAAAACCCCAAAGGAAAATAATGTATATGGTTCACAGGATGTATGTAAGCTGACCGGCCTGACTTATAAACAGCTTGATTATTATGACAGAACTGATTTTTTAAGTCCGTCTGTCAATCAGGCAATAGGATACGGCTCCAAAAGGATGTATAGTTTCAACGACCTTCTTAAATTAAAAGTAGTAAAGAGTCTCCTTGATGCGGGAATCAGTCTTCATAAAATAAGAAAAACAAAAAAATATCTTGAACTTGATGGTAATGGGGAAGATGCTTTTCTGAAGGTTACGCTTATATCTGACGGAAATACAGTTTTTGCCTGTTACTCTGACAAGGAAATAATTGATACCATTAATAACGGGCAAGCAGTTTTTGGGATTGCTCTTGAAAAAGTATATAACAAGCTAAAAGACGATGTGGAAGACTTTCTCAGGAAAGCGAGTGACCTGCAAAAAGAAATTTAACAGATTTGGAATTTAATTAAATAAGTATTTAATTTGATTATTATTATAGACAGAAAGCAAAAAAACAAATGAATGTAAAAATGATGGGAGCGATAGATAATAAAAATAAAAATAATACTCCTGCATCCAATGTAATTAATGCTGATGAGATTGTTTTTGCAAATGAAAGTGAAAAAGAATTTGCAAAAATTCTGGATTTTTATCGAATAAAATGGCAGTACGAACCCAAAACATTCCCATTAGAATTCGATGATGAAGGCAATGCAACATTTTCTTTTACGCCTGACTTTTATTTGCCCGATCTTGATCTTTTTATAGAGCTGACAACTTTAAATCAGAATCTTGTAACAAAAAAGAATCGGAAAATAAAGAAAATAAGAGAACTTTATCCTGAAATAAATATAAAACTCTTTTATAAAAAAGATTACGATAGTCTTCTTTTTAAATTTATGAAGTAATAATTATGTATTATTATGGAAGGTAACTTAAAAGGTGATATAAACCAGCTGTTTAGCAGATATGGAACAATATCAGGCAGGCCAACCGTATGGGGTGCTTTAAGGATTTTGATGGTAAAGCCTGGTGTACAGGCCATACTTGCTTACAGATTTTATCATAAACTATATAAATGGCGTCTCAGACTTCTTGCTGAATTTCTTTGCCGTATAAATTTTTTCTTTAACGGGGCAGAAATAGATCCTGGTGCAGAAATCGGTCCCGGATGCAGAATATGGCATTCTTCCGGTGTGGTAATAGGGAGGGGGGTGGTTATAGGTAGAAATGTCAGTATTTTTTCAGATGTGGTACTGGGGGGTCTCGGACACTCTATTTTCCATCATGGACAGCCTGGTTATCCAGAAATCGGTGATAATGTCAATCTGTATACTGGAGTAACAGTTCTTGGTCCAGTCAGAATAGGAGATAATTCTACAATAGGCGCACACTCACTTGTTTTAAAGTCAATTCCTGAGAACTGTCTTGCCGTAGGCAATCCTGCAAAAATTATCAAACAGTTATAAATTTTTACAGACTAATTAATTTTTCAATCAACTTAAACTGCTTAGATTTATTTAGAAAAATAATTTTAAATGGCGGCAGCAGAATATTGGGGGAATCAAGTTATATATCTTACGAATATTAAGATATATTATAAGTTTACATAATATATATTATCGGAACTAATATCTATCGGAACTAAAATCCTTCAGACTTTTCCTGAGCTTCCGAAGCCATTTTCGCCTCTTTCTGTTTTTTCTAGTTCCTTCGTAAAGATTATATCTGCATGTTCAACTTTAATTATTACAAGCTGGCATATTCTGTCATTTTTTTTAATTATAAAACTTTCCCTGCTATCAAGATTTATTAAGATTGCTTTTATTTCTCCCCTGTAATTACTATCAATCAGCCCGGGGGTATTCACCAGAGAAATTCCATTTTTAATTGCAAGACCTGACCTTGGCTGTATAAAACCTGCATATCCTGGCGGTATTTCTATTTTTATTCCAGTTGGTATCAGCTTTCTTTCAAATGGTTTCAAAACAGTATCAATAGTACTTCTGAGGTCCAGGCCAGCATCTCCATCATGTGCATATCCGGGATAAATCATTGATTTGTCTAAAATCTGTAATCTGACTTTCATATCATAATTTATGTGAATGAAATTATATAAAAAAATTTTATCTGCTTATTATAATATATATTGTCAGTTAATTAGAAGCTATTACAGGAATAATAAGAGGTTTTCCCAAAAAACTGTCATCTTCATTAATATTGTTTATTTTCTTAACTTCAGCTATAAAATCAAATCTGTTATCAATAGTATAATTTTTATTAATGGTTTCTTCCAGCTGATATCTGCTTTCAAATATAACTGTTTCATATCTTAGAATATTTCTTTTCCCCGTAAATTTTGAGATATTTGTAAGAATTGCAATTCCAACAAGTGCGAAAACAATTATAAGAGTTATTATATATAGAGTTTTTATAAATTTTGTCTTACACATTATTATCACCTACCTGCATATTTATTGCATATTTTTACTACATTGAATAATATATAAAATACGAACATATGTTCGTAATAATAATTATATACGAACATATGTTCGTGTCAATATTTTTTTCATTTTCTTTTAATAATCGTCAAACTTTGTTAATATAACGGATTATTATATTATTAAACTGGAAGTTCCATATGTCTGAAATCATTACTTATTTTTCTGAAAATATTGGAAAAATATCATCCACTTTTTTTACTGCCATGACTCCTTTGGGAGAATTAAGAGCAGCTATTCCCTTGGGACTGGGTGTTTACAAGCTTGATATATATAGCACGGTTATTTTTTCAGTAATTGGTAATCTTATTCCTGCATTAGTTATTGTTTATGCATTAGATCCCATTTCAAAATTCCTGATGAAAAAGTTCAGGATTTTTGACAGATTTTTTACCTGGCTGTTCAACAGAACAAGAAAGAAATATTATAAGAAATTTGAAAAATATTCGGGTTTTGCCTTAGCTACCTTTGTAGGTATCCCCCTCCCTGTTACAGGCGCATGGACCGGAGCGATAATCGCTTTTGTTTTTGGCATACCACAGAAAAAAGCAATACTGGATATTTTTCTTGGTATACTTATGGCAGCAGCGATTGTCACAATTATCTTTAAAACTATTGGATATGTAAGTTTTATAACAGGTTGAAAAATATCCGCAATAGGTTTTGTTAAGTAAAAATCAGTATAACTATTCATTTTTATTTGCTAAAATTGTTTTTGTCTGAATTATGTTTTTTAAAATATTACTAAATTAAAATAGTTATTTATTATATTTAAGGAGGAAAAGTGGCAGAGATTTTTTATGACAAGGATATAGACATAAGTATTCTTGAAGGTAAAAAAATTGCGATAATAGGATTCGGCAGCCAGGGACATGCACACGCACAGAATCTTAGAGAAAGCGGTATGAACGTTATAGTCGGTGAGCTTGAAGGAAGCAAAGCCTGGAATTCAGCAAAAGAAAAAGGATTTGAGGTGTTTGATGCAGATAAAGCTGCCGAGCAGGGTGATATAATAACAATTCTGGTTAATGATGAATTGCAGAGAGATCTTTTTTACAGATATATTGAACCCAATCTTAAGGCAGGAAATGTGCTTGCTTTTGCGCATGGGTTTAATATCCATTATTCCCAGATAATACCTCCGGAGAATGTTGATGTAATAATGATTGCACCCAAAGGTCCGGGACATATAGTAAGGAGAATGTACACCCAGGGAAGCGGTGTTCCAGCTATTATAGCTGTCGAGCAGGATTATTCGGGAGATGGCATGAAAACTGCCCTTGCTTATGCGAAAGGTATAGGAGCAGGAAGAGCAGGTATAATAACCACTACTTTTAAAGAAGAAACTGAGACTGACCTCTTTGGAGAGCAGGCAGTTCTTTGCGGTGGATGCACCGAACTTATAAGATCAGGCTTTGATACACTTGTAGATGCAGGATATCAGCCTGAAATAGCATATTTTGAAGTACTTCATGAATTAAAACTGATTGTTGACCTTATTTATGAACATGGGATTTCTGGTATGAGGTATTCGATAAGCGATACTGCCGAATATGGTGACCTTGTTATCGGTAAAAAAATAATTACAGAAGAAACAAGAAAAAATATGAAGAAAATTCTTTGCGATATTCAGGATGGTTCTTTTGCTAAAGAGTGGATTCTTGAAAATAAGGCAGGAAGACCTGTTTTTAATGCCTTAAGGAAAAAAGAATCAAATCACAAAATAGAATTAGTCGGAAAAGAACTAAGAAAAATGATGTCATGGATAAACAAAGGCGAAAATCTTGAATAAAATAATAAGAATAAATTGATTTTTTAAGTTATTTTATTGTCTCAGATTTATTTAAAATATGAAAAGCAAACATTTGTTTGCTTTTCATATTTTTTTTGCTATAATTTCATTAATATACAAATATCTATTTACTTAAAAACATAATTTCCTAAAAAATGAATACTGATATTAGCGAAAAACAAAAGAAAATATTTGATTTTATAACAGATTATATATCAGATTCAGGCTATCCTCCCACTGTCAGAGAAATAGCTTCAGCTATAGGTCTTAGCTCTTCTGCAACCGTACATGCTCATCTTTCCAAATTGGAAAAAGCAGGTTATATAAAAAGAGGAAAAGGAAGTTCAAGATCTATAGAAATTATCAGAGATCAGTATAAAAACAGATTAATCGGAGAAGAAACCAATAATAATATAGTCCTTCTTCCTGTCGTAGGCAATGTTGCTGCAGGCAAACCAATACTGGCAGAAGAAAATATAGAAGAATATTTCCCTGTCACTAATGACTTTGTAAATGATTTCAATGATGTATTCATGCTAAAGGTTAAAGGAGACAGTATGATAAATGCAGGAATACTTGACCGCGATTATATCATTGTAAGAAAACAAAATATTGCAAAAAACGGAGAAATCGTAGTAGCTCTGATTGAAGACGAGGCAACAGTAAAAAGATTTCTGAAAACTGACAAAGTTATTAAATTAATACCTGAAAATGACTACATGAAGCCGATTATATTAAAAGAAGTTAATATAGTGGGTAAAGTCATAGGCGTTTTAAGGAAATACTTCTAATATTTTATTCTTCGGATTTAACAACCGGGGTTATGATAGTCTTTTTAAATTCTTTTGAAGACATGGAAACAAGTTTGTTAAAAATCCTATAATTACATTTTGCAAACATTTTTATTATATTATTATCATACTTCTTATCCATAATCTCACAGTTTTCATATATATAAGATTCAAATCCAGTTTCATCATACGGTATTTCAATTCTGAAGATGACATCATCAGATGTGGCTATTTTTAATACAGTACTAAGTAATTCATCAAGACCTTTACGGTTTTTTGCAGATATAAATACAGAATTTCTATATTTCACTCTCGCATCATTTATAATTAGTTTATTGTCTGCAATATCTGTCTTGTTAAATACAATATATATTTTTTTATCTTTGATCTGAAGCTCATCCAGAACTTTCTTGACACTTATAATATGCTTTTCGTAATTGGGATTACTGATATCGACAACTATTAACAACAGTTCAGCTTTTACCACTTCTTCAAGAGTAGATCTGAAGGCTGCAATAAGCTGGTGAGGGAGTTTTTCAATAAAACCGACAGTATCCGAAATAGAAGCGTCTATAAATTCTGATAGTTTTAATTTTCTTGTTGTTGAGTCAAGAGTGGAAAAAAGCATATCTTTTTCAAGAACGTCTGATTCCGTAAGCGCATTTAATAAAGTTGACTTGCCACTATTCGTATAACCAACAAGAGCAATTTTAAATATTCCCGATTTTTCTCTTAATTTTCTCTGGGTAGATCTCTGTGTGGAAATTTCTTTTATTCTTTTTTCAAGAAGACCGATTCTTTCCCTTATTTTTCTTCTGTCTATTTCAAGCTTAGTTTCTCCTGGCCCCCTTGTCCCTATACCACCGCCAAGCCTGGAAAGTATTAACCCTTTCCCTCTTAAACGTGGCATAATATAGTTCAGCTGGGCAAGTTCGACCTGCAACTTCCCTTCCCTGCTCA